>CAZAAM010000082.1:0-8962 GCA_964483055.1 uncultured Victivallales bacterium | reverse complement strand
CTGCGATCCGATCAACATGCCCATCCGGATTCAAACGCCGACCAGCGACAAGATCTATTTCGTCCCGGTCGACTATGTGCAATTCTCCATTTCCACGCTGTTCGAGAAGCCGGAATCCAACCTCACCTACCACATCACGGGCGATTCGCCCGTTTCCACTGAAATGATCTCCGCCAGCGTTTCGGACTACCTGAAGCTGGAGGGCATCTCGCTTCTTCCGAAGGTGGAAAACCCATCCCTTGACGAGCAGCTGGTGATGAAGATGATCGCCGATCTGATTCCCTATTTCCAGACGCAGATCGTCTTCGATCAGACGAATGTTCGTGCGAATCTGCCGCCAGGTTCGCTCGATTTCAAACTGGATCTCGAATTCCTCCGCCGCATGGCGTATTCCTACTACAAGCAGGAATTCCCCGCGCTCGTCGAAGATCGCGAACCGCCCGTTTCCATGCGTTGACAGGCGCGTTGCCCGGAGTCGAATCAAAAACGGACGAACTGAACAGTTCGTCCGTTTTTTTGCATCTTCGCATTCGTCGCGCGAGGGAAGCGGCTTCAGCGCATCAACGACTTTCGGACGCCGCGCGACATAAGCGGCGCAAACGGAAAAGAGGGGCGGAAAAACGGGAGAGCCCTTTTCACAAAGGGTGCGCGGCTATTTCGGAAGACCGGGGATGCGGCGTCCCCAAAGGCGTTCGGCGACGCGACGACATGCCTGGCGCATCGTCGGATTCAATCCGATGAAGAATCTGCGATAGGAAAAGAAGGCCGATCCGCGCACTTCGGGGAATTGTGCTGCGTATTTCATCTGATTGACGAGTTCGTCCGGATCCTGGCAGTCGCTAGTCACGCCGATGTTGTAGACGCCGTGTCCGATGTAGAGAGCGACATTCGTGCCGCGGACGGTCTCGCACCACCAGTCGACAAGCGCAGCATATGGCGCAAGCGGATGCGCGAATCCCCAGTAAAGCTGGGGAATCACGTAGTCGATCCATCCTTCGCGAATCCACTTTTTGGAGTCGGCGTAGTGATAGAAGTAGCCTTGATACCCGCGCGTGAGAGAGCCTCCGACGGCGGAAACGTTGTTGCCGGTCCGGCGACTGTTGGCCCAGATGCCGAACGGACTGATGCCGAAGCGGACATTCCTGTTCTTCTGTTTGTTGCAACGGCGGATGAGCAGAGAGATTCCGTGAATGAGGGCGTCATTGTTCGCGCGCCGCCAGTCTCCGATCGACTGCCCTTTCCGGGCATATTTGCGATATGTCGCGCGATCCTCGTCGGAGATGGGATGATATGGATAGAAATAATCGTCCATATGGATGGCGTCGACGTCGTACTTTTCCAGAATTTCCGCAATGGTCACGAGAATGAACTGACGAACTGCGGGTTCGCCCGGATTGAGAATCATCATCGTGCGATCGCCGTCGCGAATTCCGAGCACCCATTCCGGATGCATGGCGGCATAGTTCTTGGGGGACAGGGTGCGAACGAACTGGGAGACGCTTTTATGCTTCGTGAAGGCAAGGCGATAGGGATTGATCCATGCGTGGAACTCCAGACCGCGGCGATGCGACTCGCGGATCATGAATTCCAAGGGGTCGAAGGATGGATCAAGCGGCTTCCCCTCCGTCCCGGAAAGAAAGCGGGACCACGGATTCCAGACCGACGGATAGAATGCATCGTTGTTCGAACGGATCTGAAAGATCAGCGCATTGAATCCGGCGGCGCGGACATTGTCGGCGACACGGAGGAAGTTGCGCCGAAACTCAGCGGCGGACTTTGCGACGGGGAAGTCGATGTTGTGCTGGGTTGTCACCCAGATTCCACGGAATTCGTCCTTCTTCGGCTTCCAGAAGGCCGGCACGTAAAGCGGGGCGTTGTTGAAGGAACCGCCGTAGGGGATCGGCTTTTTCGTCTTGGGATCCGTCAGCCGGATCATTCCCGGCTTTTGCGCGAACGCCGCCGTTCCGCAACAGAAGAGGATCAGAAAGGCGAGGAGGCGGAAAAAGCAGCGGATCCCGAGACGCATCGTCATCCCCCAAACGTGCGCAGAGGTTTGGGGTCGACGAAGACTGCAGGCCGCAGATAGATCGGCTCCGTGGGCTTGCAGTCGCAAAGCTCTTTGGGCAGTCGCGCCAGCGTCGCGACATCGACTCCCTGCGCGACATGGAATTCGCAGTCCGGAGCGAATGCGCGCACGGCATCGCAATCGACGGCTCGGACGACGAAGGCGTCCCAGCGCGTCGGATCAAGCTCTTCACGCCTGGTCAGAACGCCTTGAAATCCGTCGGGAACGTAGAATCCATTCGTGCGTCGGAGCCCGAAGGCGAGCAGCTCGCCCTTGCGTCCGTCGTAAAGAGCAAGAACCCGCTCTGCGGACAAGCCGCCGCAAAGTCCGCATGCCGAAGGAATTCCGCGTACGGGAATGTTCGTTCCATGCGTCGCGCCTAGCGCGAAGGCCGCCGCGATGCGCAGGGCCGTAAAGGAACCGGGCCCAACGCCGACGATCCATTCTCCGACGTCGGAGAAATCCATGCTTGCTGCGGAAAGCGCGTCCTGAACGATCGCAGGCAGTTTGGAGGAACTGCGGCCGAAGACCTTCATCCTGCGTTCTGCAAGGATGCGTCCCGCCTCGTCGACGGCGGCGAATGCGATTTCATCGCCCGAATAATCCAATGCGACGCGAATCATGCTTGATCTCCAAGCAGAAGCGTGAAGGATGCGCCCTGCCTTGCAAGCTGTCGGCTGCCCCAGCGCGCGAACTCGCGGACGGCAGGCAGGTCCCAATGCGCCAAACGCCCCATGCGGGCGCGATCCAGATGCGCGCCTTTCATGCAGAAACGCGGTTCATGGAAACGGACAACGAACGAGTCGCCTTCCTTGGCAGTCTGGATTTGGCGGCGAAGCCATTTCTTCATGGCGTTAAGAGCGGCAGACGATGCCGCGCAGGATTCGGCTTCTTCCAGCTGGTCAAGATCAAGGATCGCAGTCGGATTTTTCGGCGCGGAAGGGGGATTCCAATGGAGCGACCAAAAGAGGTTCCAGTTGCGCCCGTGCGGGGGCTCCGGCTGCGCTTCGGTCTTGAGAAAGCCGAAGAGGCGCCAACGGAAGACGAGGGCGCCGTCTTCGCGACCGACCGAGAAGGCGCATTCGCCGCCGATACGCATGGCGTTCATCCAGCGCCAGACGTCCTTGCCCGCCTCGAAGCGGACAGCGCGTCCGGACGCGGTTTCGACGACGAGAATCAGCAGAGGGATCGCCCTTTCGTAGACGGATTCGCCATCTTTGAGCATGTCGAAATCAAACCATTTCATTTCGCCGAGCGACCCCGCTTCATTGGGGGCTTTCAGCAGACCGATGCGTCGAAGATCGCCGGAAAAGCGGAGTCCGCCCGCGGAAAGATTCGAGAGCGCAAAGGCGTGCGGAAGCTCGAAGGAGGTTTGCACGAAGAGAGAGGACGCGTCGAGACGGCGTTTGTGGGCGATGCGGCAGGGCGTTCCGAATGGAATGCGGGAGGTTGATTCGAACGAGACTTCCGATCCATCTTCGGACTGATGCGGACGGCGCAGTTCGGCGAGACCGAGCGATTCAGGATAGTCGCCGACCACGGCTTCCAATGGAGCGACCTCTAGACCAGGAAACGGCTTCAGCAGAAACGAGCCGGAGGTCGGCTCATCCATTTCCATCGAAAGCGGGCCGTCCGCAACGCGCCAATGCGTTCCATCATATTCAAACGGATTCATTCCCAAACCTCGACGATTTCCTGAACAGGCTTGACGCTGCGCGGACGGCAGGAGCCGGGCTCCGCATAGCCAAGCGGACTGATCGCGACGCTTTTCCATCCGTCCTGGAGACCGAGCGCGGAATCGAGAGCGGCACGATCATAGGCGCAGATCCAGCAGGTTCCAAGCCCTTCTGCCGCGGCTGCAAGGACGAAGTGTTCCATCATGATGGAGACGTCGACGTCGATGATGCTCGTTCCTTCGAGGCGCGTCCACGCCTGCGAGGCGTCGCCGATGGCGACCGCTATGATGGGCGCCTGTTTGAGCCACGGAGCCGAATAGATGGAGCAGATCTTCGCGCGAAGCTCCGGATTCGAAATCAAAAGCAGACGGAAGGGCTGTCTGTTGCAGGCGGTCGGCGCAAGCTGCACGGCTTCTGCAATACGAGCCAGCGCCTCGCGCGGAATTGCGCGATCCTGATAGCCGCGGAAGCTTCTGCGGGCTTTGACAACTTCATAAAAATCCATATTCGTTCCTCCGTTTCATGAGGGTTCAATTGCGTCAGCGACCGTCGATGTCGGCGAACACCTGTTTTTCCTTTCGGTGCGCGTAGACGCTTTGCACGATGCCGAGATAGACCATCATGGCGACAAGAAAGGTGCCGCCGTAGCTGATGAGCGGGAGCGGAATTCCGGTGATCGGCAGAAGACGAATGCACATGCCGATGTTGATGACGATATGTGAAAGAAGGATCGACGCGATGCCGACGCAGAGACAGCGTCCGAAGGGGTCCGGAGAGAGCATCGCCGTCCGGAAGATCGAATACAACAGAAGTCCGTACAGGAACAGCAGAACGAACGCGCCGGCGAAGCCGGTCTCTTCCGCGTAGACAGGGAAGATGAAATCGGAGTTGGAAACGACCTGCGGCAGATATCCGAGAGGACAGTGCATGCCGTTCATATAGCCTTTTCCCCAGAAGCCGCCCGTGCCGACGGCGATTTCCGCCTGATTGGCGTTCCATCCCCGGTTCAGAGGATCGCGATCGCGATCCAGAAAGGTGAGAATGCGTTCCTTTTGATAGGGCTTCAAGTGCTTGTAAAGGATGGGCGCGCTGACGCCGCCGATCAGGGCGATCGTCAGAATGCCGATCAGAAGATACCGCCATTTGATTTCCGTCACGAAGAGGATCGAGGCGAACATCGGAGGAAGAATCAGCGAAGTGCCGAGATCGGGCTCCTTGAGAATCAGAATGAAGGGGAGGAACGCCAGAGCCGCGGCGATGACGAGAAGAATCCAATCGCGCTTCGTATGGCTTTTGGAACGGAAGGCGCTGGCGAGAGTCCACGAGACCGCGAGCAAGACGGCGAGCTTGCCCAGTTCCGAGGGTTGGAGACTGACGCCTCCGAATTCAAGCCAGCGTCGCGCCTGATTCCGCATTACGCCGAACTTCAATACGAAGACGAGCAGTCCGAGCACGGCGGGATAAATGACGATGGAAAGCGGGCCGAGCCAGCGATAGTCGAAGAAGACGAGAAACAGCCAAAAAGCGACGCCAATCCCCAGATAAGCGACTTGACGCTGAAACAGCACGGCATGAGAACCGCCGATCTGCTGTCCCGTGCCGTAGACGAAGAAAAGACCGATTGTCAGAAGAAGAGCCAAAGGAATAATCTGAAGCAAGTCGAAGCGGGAGAAGAAGTTCGCGATTGCGCGCCGAAGCAGCTCCCCGAAGCCGGACGGCGGGGCGTCGTTTCTTCTTTGCAGATAGCTTGCGCTGGAAATCTTTGGCGGCATGAGTCGTTTCCTCTTCCCTGCGGACGACGCATTTTCCGTTTTCGTCCTTGCGCCATTAAGATAGTGCAAGATGAGAAAAAATCAATCGGGGAAGCGTCTTTTCGCCGTGATTTTCACAAGCGCGCGCGGCGCTCGCGGGCGAAGACGACTTTTGGGCGCGAGTGAAAACGCTCCGCTCGCCTTGCCGTGTCAGGTCATGCGAAGGGCAGCGCGGATTTTCCTTGCGCAACGTCCGTCAGAATTCTCCCGCGTTGCGGAAACGCGCGATTTCCGCCGCATAGCCGGGCAATTCGTTCGGCGTTTCAAGAACGAGCGGCAAATCGCGAATATGCGAAAGGCGGACGAAGCGAAGAAGCGCATCGAAGCCGAGCGATCCGTCGCCGATTTTCTCATGACGATCCTTATGGGATTCGAAGGGAGTCATGCTGTCATTGAGATGAATGGCCTTGAGGCGCGGCAGGCCGACGATGCGATCGAATTCGGCAAGAACGCCCTCCGGATTGGAGACGATGTCGTATCCGGCGGAATAGATGTGGCATGTGTCAAGACAGACTCCGAGTTTTTCCGAGCGTCGCGTGCGATCCATGATCGCAGCGATTTCTTCAAAGCGACCGCCGACTTCAGAACCCTTTCCGGACATGGTTTCCAGCAGAACGAATCCGTTCGGAAGATCTTCTGTCAGAATGGAGTTCAGCATTTCCGCAATAAGTTCCACGCCGCGGTCGATGCCTTGTCCGACGTGACTGCCGGGGTGGAAGTTGTAAAGCATGTTGGGGATTTTCGCAAGTCTGGCGAGATCTTCGCCCATGGCCTGGCGCGTGAAGTCGCGGACGCGCTCCTGCGCGGCGCAAGGATTGAGCGTGTAAGGGGCATGGGCCACCAACGGAGCGAAGTCATGCTCGCGCATGATGGAGACAAGTTCGGCGACATCGTCGTCCGTAGGAATCTTGACGCTGCCGCCGCGCGGATTTCTAGAGAAAAACTGAAAGGTGTCTGCGCCGATGGAAAGGGCGGCGCGCCCCATGGCGGCATAGCCGTCGGCCGTGGAAAGATGGCATCCGATATGCATGAAAGGGTTTCCTTGACAAGGCGTTGAAGCAAGCGAAAAGAAAAAGGGACGGCTCCAATAAGCCGGAGCCGCCCCGCATTCGCAAGAGAAGGATTGAAATCAGTCGAATTCGACGTCCATTTCGCCTCTATTGAAAATCTTGTCGCGCCAGTTGGATCCGGAACCCTGCTGGACGGACATGTCAATGCGGAGAAAACGACCGGAGTTGACGTGATTCGTCAGACCGTCGGCGGCAAGCGCGGACTGGGTGCGCTCGTCGAAGCGCAGCGGCTCATACCAGGCATAGCTGACGTTGTTGGAAATGGTGGTGCCGAGGTCGGCTTCGGTGACCGGCGCCGACGGGCAGATGAAGATCTTCGGCTCGGTGAGGTTGGCTTCAGTGCGAAGCAGGTCAAGGCTGCGTCCGCCGGCGGTCTTGGACTGCCAGGATCCGCTGGTTGCGCCGGTGTAGGTCGAATAGGTCGGGGCGTAGTCGTTGTAGTTTTGACTGTAGGAGAAGGCCGACTTGCCGATTTCACGCAGGTTGTTCATACAGGAGACCTGCTTTGCCTTTTCCTTGGAGCTTGCAAGGGAGGGGAGAAGCATTCCGGCGAGGATGCCAATGATGGCGATGACGACGAGAAGCTCGATCAGGGTGAACCCTTTGTCATTTTTTTTCATAAGTAAAGCCTTCCGTAATTTAGAACTTTTGTGTTGTCGTTTTCTGTATGATTCATTGTTTTTCAAATTTGGAGATGGGAGTCTGCGCTCTCATTACATATTATACTTCATTCAGACTGGAATAGCAACCCCGAATGTGTAAAAAAAAAGCTTTTTTTCGAAAAAAAATCTCAGGCGTTGCGATTTCCTTTTGTTTCGTCCCAATCTTGAATTTGTTGAAGGAGTTCGGGGAAGGTTTCGGCAGACAAATCCGGAACAAGGGTTCCCGCAACGCCGTAGCCTTTGGAAAGGAAGGCGGTGCGAACCCCGGCGCGCATGCCGCATTCAAGGTCGGTCCAGTTGTCGCCGATCATCCAGGAGCGAGCCGGATCCGCTTGAAGCTCCTCCAAAAGAAAGAGAAGGGCGTCCGGCTCCGGTTTGAGCGGGAAGCGTCCGCCATTGCCGATGACAAACTCGAAAAGATCATCGATCCCCAAAGAGAACAGGATTCGTTCGGCGGAATCCTGCGGCTTGTTCGTGAAGACGGCGAGGCGATATCCCTCGTTGCGCATTATGTCAAGCCATTGAGGAACGGCAGGATAAAGCTTCGTTTCTCGCGTCAGGCGACGGTTGTAGCATTCGCGATAAAGCGCAAGAGCATCGTCGACGCTCGGCGCGGCGGCATCGTCGTGCAAGGCGCGTTCGATCAGAGTGCGAGCTCCGTTTCCGACGAAGGATAGAATTCGCTCGAAAGGGAGCGGCTGAAGCCGGTATTCGACGCGCATCTCGTTGACTGCGGCGACGATATCAGGGGCGGAATCGATCAGACATCCGTCCAGGTCAAAGACAGCGCAACGATTCATGGAGTCGCGTCCCCCGGAAAATGAATGGGAATCGTTTGGCTGAGCGGGAGACGCGCCTGCGCTTCCAGCGAAAAGTCAGAGAAGACATTCGACATCCAGAAATGCCAGCCGAGCCCTGCGACCATGGCCGCATTGTCCGTGCAGAATTTCCTGAGCGGAAGAATCGGGCGGAAGCGCTTGGGACAGGTTTCCGAGAAGCGGTCGCGGAGCGCGCCATTGCAGGCGACGCCGCCCGCGAGGACGATGGATTTGACATGATAGAAGTCAGCTGCGTCAAAGGCCTTGCGACAGAGGACGTCGATGATCGCCTCCTGATACGACGCAAGAAGATCGAAGAGCTCCTGCTCCGGGACGGCGGCCGAGCCGCCAAGGTCGCGCACGCGGTAGAGCAGAGCGGTCTTGACGCCGCTGAAGCTGAAATGGAATCGATTTTCCGGCGCGAGACGGTGTCCGGGCGAAGGCGTGAGGGAACGAGGAAAGCGAACCGCGTTCCGATTTCCGTTCTTTGCCAGACGTTCGATGATCGGACCGCCTGGATAGCCGAGATCGAGCAGTTTTGCCGCCTTGTCGAAAGCTTCTCCCGCAGCGTCGTCGAGCGTAGTCCCGGCAAGCGTCATGCGTCCGTCGCGGTCGAGGACGACAAGCGCGGTGTGTCCGCCGGAGACGACGAGAGCGAGCATAGGAAAGAGCGAGGGGTCTCCGAAGACGAGAGAGTCCTGTTCCAGGAAAGCTCCGTAGATGTGCGCGCAAAAGTGGTTGATGGGAATCAATGGCTTATGGTTGGCGAGAGCGAAGCCTTTCGCGAAATTCAAACCGACGAGGAGCGCCGGAATCAGACCTGGGGCATGCGTGACAGCGACGGCGTCGATGTCGTGCGG
>CAZAAM010000081.1:0-9133 GCA_964483055.1 uncultured Victivallales bacterium | reverse complement strand
TTCCTGCCACGGATCCTCAAGAATGCCGCCTTCAAAGGAAATATGAAGGAGGTTGCGATCCATGGAATACGGCTTCTTCAAGGTGCTGGAGACCGGAATGCCGTTCTTGTTGGCGTATTCGATCATCTCGGAACGGGAGGTGAAATGCCAGTTCGGATCGCGCCATGCGGCAATCACCTTGATGGAGGGATCAAGTCCATAGATGCCAAGCTCGAAGCGGACCTGATCGTTGCCTTTTCCTGTGGCGCCATGACAAATGGCGTCCGCGCCTTCCTTGCGGGCGACTTCGACCAGCTTCTTGGCGATCAGGGGTCGCGCGATGGACGTGCCGAGCAGATAATTGCCCTCGTAGATCGCATTCGCCTGCATCATCGGGAAGATGAAATCGCGAGCGAACTCCTCGGTAAGATCTTCGACGTAGCATTTGCTGGCGCCGGTGCGGATGGCCTTCTCTTCCAGACCGGCGGTCTCTTCCGCCTGTCCGACATCCGCGCAATAGCAAATGACTTCGGCGTTATAGGTCTCCTTGACCCATTTCACGATCACGGAGGTGTCCAAGCCTCCCGAATAAGCGACCACGACTTTCATGCTGAGCGCTCCAATTTGAAATTGAATATGAACATTACAGTTGTCAACGGGGTTCCAAACCGCTCGACGCGGTCGGGAACGGTACAAAATATATATCATGCGTTCTTTTTTTTCAAGCGCGATTTGATTTTTTCACATTGTGTGATACATTATTCTTCCATATCTTATGCAAACTGCAACGGAAACCTAACATAACGGAGTCGAAAATGGCACATAAAAAAGGACAATCCAGCAGCCGCAACGGACGTGACAGCAATCCGCACATGCGCGGAGTGAAGGCCTACGCAGGCGAATTCGTCACCGCGGGAAACATCATCGTCCGCCAGTGCGGCACGCGCATCCGCCCCGGCAAGAATGTCGGTTGCGGTCGCGACTTCACGCTTTACGCGCTGTGCGACGGCATCGTCCGCTTCCACAAGTCCGCGCACAAGTCCGTCGAAGTGCTTCCTCTTCCCGAACCTCAGGAGGAGGCCGCGACAGCGGAAGCGTAACCACGCAGGGGAAAGGTCCAAGCGTCCTTTCCAGCATTCAACGCGCGAACGCCCCCGACTTCCTCAAAAGCCGAGGGGCGTTTTCTGTCGTAATGAAAAGGTGTTCCCATGTTTGTCGATCGCGCTGAAATCACAGTCAAGGCCGGAAACGGCGGCAACGGATGCTGCAGCTTCCGCCGCGAAGCGTTCGTCCCGAAGGGCGGCCCCAACGGCGGCGACGGAGCGCCCGGCGGAGACGTCGTCTTCATCGGCGCGACCGGAGAGCAGAGTCTCGCCGACTTCGTCTTCAACCGTCGCTTCCTCGCGCAAAACGGCGGCGACGGCAAAGGCAAGGACATGCATGGAAAGAAAGGAAAGGACCTCGTCGTCAAGGTGCCGCCCGGCACCATCGTCCGCAACAAGGCCACCGGCGACGTGCTGGCGGACATCGACGTCGCGGACGTTCCTGTCGTCATTGCCAAGGGCGGACGCGGAGGCCGCGGCAACGCTCGTTTCGCCACGGCGACGAATCGAGCGCCGCGCGAGCATGAACCGGGCGAACAGACGCAGGAAATCGAATTAGAGCTGGAGCTCAAGCTCGTCGCTGACATCGCCTTCGTCGGCTATCCGAACGCGGGAAAGTCCACGCTCCTCGGACGGCTTTCCAATGCAAAGCCGAAGGTCGCCGCCTATCCTTTCACGACGCTCCATCCCGTCGTCGGAATCATGGAATTCCCAGACTTCCGCAAGATTACTTTGGCGGACATTCCTGGTCTGATCGACGGAGCCCATCTTAACGTGGGACTCGGGCACTACTTCCTTCGTCATATTGAACGGACCAAGCTTTTGGTCTACATGGTCGACGCGGCCGGCGTCGACGGACGCGAACCGCTTGACGATCTGCGCATTCTCAAGAACGAGCTTGAAGAGTATATGGAAGGCTTGAGCGGAAGGGCGCGACTTGTGCTTGCAAACAAGACGGATCTGCTGGAAACGCCGGAAATGCAGGAAAAACTCGACAATCTGATTCTGAATGTCGATTCCGGCCTCGAAGTCATGCCGATCAGCGCGGCGACCGACGACGATCTCTCCGCAGTCAAAGAAAAGTTCCGCGCTCTTTTGGAAGAAGCGGAGGCTCAGGCTCTCGCGGAACAAAGGAAGCGATACATTTGACATGATTTCCATGGAGGGCAAACGGGTTCTGATCACCGGCGGCGCAATCCGCATGGGAGCCGTCTTGTGCCATGCGTTCGCCCGGCGCGGCGCTTCCGTGATTCTTCATTGTCTGAATTCCGTGCGCGAAGCGGAAGCGCTTCTTGCGGTTCTTCCGCATCCGGAGCGGCATTCGATCGCTGTCTGCGATCTTTCCGAACCGCAACGCGCCGCAGACATGATCCGATGCGCCGGCGAACTCGATATTCTGGTCAACAACGCCGCATGCTGGCTGAAGAATCCGACTCCGGAGGACGCCGCGCGCCAAATGCGCGTCAACTGCGAATCCCCGGTCGCTATGATCCGCGAATTCGCCCGACGCGCAGTCTCCGACGACGCATGCGCGATCAACATTCTGGATCAAATCGTCTTTCGTCCGGCGGACGAGGATTCATCGCCCTATGCGGAATCGAAGCGCGCGCTCATGCGTGCGACGCGCGAACTCGCACTTGAGCTTGCTCCGGCCGTCCGAGTCAACGCGGTCGCGCCCGGCCCCGTCTTTCCCCCGAAGGAACTCAAATGCGGCGGCATGGTTCTGACGCCTCGACGACTCCCCCTGATGCGCCCGGTCGTTCCCGACGAACTGGCGGAAACGGTGGTCTTTCTATCTTCCCTACGTTCAGCGACAGGATCGATTCTCCCGGTCGACTGCGGTCAAAGTCTTGTGCATTCTTGAAAGGAAATCATCAGATGAACTTGTCACGCGCCCTGAAAAAAGCATATCAGCAGATTCGCGGAACGAACCGCTACGCCTTGACTGCGATCGTCATTCTCGCCATTCTCTGCATTCTTCTCGGTCTCGAACGCGTCCGAATGGGTTGGAACATGGGGGCTCTTTCCATGCAAATCCGCGAAAAGACTTTGAAAATGAAGGAAATTGAATACCGTCGCGACCAGGACGCAAAGACATTCGACGACATGTTCGCCCGCATGAACCGACGCTTCCACATCATTTCCGATCAGGATGTCGCGATTCAGGAAACGCCCTTTGAACAGAAGCCCTCCCCTGAAGACGCCGCCCTCGCCCAGAAAATCGCCAACGGGATGACGAACATCTCGCAAGCATCGCTCCTCGGCGCCTTCAACGAGATCCGCAAGGAACTCGGCAACGACCAGTTTTTCGTCTCGCCGTCCGGAGTTTTCACCTCGCGCCACACCGCCATATTCGAAGAAATCTGCCGCATCAAGAAACTGCCCTTCCGCACGAAGCTTTACTGGGACATGGACCGTTGGAAGACCTCGTTCCATACCGGCACGGAAATCGTTCTTCGGGATGCGGATCCCACCAAGCCCGCTTCTCGCTTCACGGTTTCCAACGGGCAGCGTCGCGTCGCATCGTACCATGTCACGCAGTCCTCTGCGCGCAACGTCGTCTTCCCCTTCATAGCCTATCCCTCCACGGAAAATCGCAGAAACCATCTGCTCTTCGACGCCTCTGCAAACATTCCGCTCGGCGGAGCGTATGCGCACTACTATACCGGATGCGACTTCTCCGAATCCTGGGATTTGATCTACACGCTCCCTGCGGATCGCCTTCCGGAAGACTATGCATTGCGCGCCCTTCCCCTTCTTCCCGACACGGAAATATCCTCGACGATCGCCGGCAACACGCAGACATTCCACATTTCTTCAAAAGGCAAGGACTTCGCCTTCCTAATCGTCGCGGACTGCGCTTTCCTTCCCGTCGCCGTGTCCTGTCGCCCGAGCCAGGCGAGCGAGAAAACGAAGCGGTGAAGCCTTGCTTTTTCAAGCAATGCGGCGTATATTCCTTTTTGTTCCGGCGTTTTTGCCGGAGCGTTCCGACTCACGGCCGTCGTCTTAACGGCTTCAACATATGAACATGCGGCAGAACGGAGGTTCTTTTCAAATGGAATACGACTTTACGGCCATCGAAAGAAAATGGCAGAAATACTGGGACGGCAATCAGACGTTTCGTGCAGAGGATCTCTCTGAAAAGCAAAAGCTTTATGTGCTTGACATGTTCCCCTACCCCAGCGGCGCCGGGCTCCACGTCGGGCACCCGGAAGGCTATACTGCGACGGACATTTACTGCCGCTTCAAACGCATGAACGGATTCAACGTCCTGCACCCGATGGGCTGGGATGCATTCGGGCTTCCTGCGGAACAATACGCGATTGAAACCGGAACGCATCCGGCGGAAACGACGGCGAAGAACATCGCCACGTTCAAGCGCCAGATCAAATCGCTCGGATTCAGCTACGACTGGAGCCGTGAAATCAACACCACGGATCCGAAGTACTTCCGCTGGACCCAGTGGATCTTCCTGCAGCTTTATAAGAAAGGGCTCGCCTACATCGATGAAGTCCCTGTCAACTGGTGTCCGGCGCTCGGCACGGTTCTCGCCAACGAAGAGGTTATCGACGGACGCAGCGAGCGCGGCAATCACCCGGTCGTCCGGCGTCCGATGAAGCAATGGGTGCTGAAGATTACGGAATATGCCGAGCGGCTCCTGGAAGATCTCGACGGGCTCGACTGGCCGGAAGGCATCAAGGAAATGCAGCGCAACTGGATCGGACGCAGCGAAGGCGCCGAGGTCGAATTCCGAATCGACGGATTCGACGACAAGGTCGTCACGGTCTTCACGACGCGTCCGGACACGCTTTTCGGAGCGACCTATATGGTTCTTTCTCCGGAACACGCCCTCGTCGACGAAATCACGACCCAGGATCATAAGGAGGAAGTCAAAGCCTACCAGAAGCGCGCCGCCTCCATGAGCGATTTGGAGCGAACCGGTCTCAACATGGAAAAAACCGGCGCCTTCACGGGCGCCTATGCGATCAATCCGGTCAACGGAGAAAAGATTCCTGTCTGGATCGCCGATTACGTCCTCAGTTCTTATGGAACGGGCGCCATCATGGCCGTTCCCGCTCATGACACGCGCGACTTCGACTTCGCTGTCAAGTTCGGCATTCCCATCCGCTGCGTCATCCGCCCGGACAAGGCCGAAGCGGAAAAGGAGAAGATCGATCCCGCGGACGTTCTTGCGGGAAAGGTCTGCTGGACCGGGGACGGCCCCAGCATGAACAGCGAAAATGCGGACGGTCTCAATATCAACGACATGTTCGTCAAGGAAGCCAAGGCGAAAATGATCGATTGGCTCGTCGCGCGCGGAATCGGTCGTCGCACGGTCAACTACAAGCTTCGCGACTGGCTCTTCAGCCGTCAGCGCTTCTGGGGGGAGCCCTTCCCGATCATCATCATGGACAGCGGCGAAATCCGCCTTGTTCCCGAAGAGGAGCTGCCGGTCGAACTGCCCCGCCTCACCGACTACAAGCCCTCCGGAAACGGCGAATCGCCCCTTGCGAACGCCGGCTCATGGCTGGATTACGTCGATCCGATCACAGGCGAACACGGACGCAGAGAAACGAACACCATGCCGCAGTGGGCCGGATCTTGTTGGTACTACCTGCGTTACATCGATCCGCAAAACGAAGAGCGTTTCGTCGATCCCGCCAAGGAAAAGTATTGGATGCCGGTCGATCTTTATGTCGGCGGCGCGGAACATGCGGTTCTCCACCTGCTCTATGCGCGATTCTGGCACAAAGTCCTGTACGATCTCGGTCTCGTCTCCACGAAGGAGCCTTTCCAGCGACTGGTCAATCAGGGCATGATTCTCGGTCTTTCCTACAAGGACGCGCGCGGCGCCCTTGTTCCGACGAATCTTGTCGATCTCTCCGGCCCTGCGCCAAAGCACAAGGAAACAGGCGAGCCGCTGGTCGAATTCCCTGCGAAAATGTCGAAATCCCTGCGAAACGTCATCAATCCGGATGACGTCATTCGCCAATACGGCGCGGACAGCATGCGTCTTTACGAGATGTTCATGGGCCCGATTCAGGCGGTAAAGCCATGGAGCACGAAAGGAGTCGAAGGCGTCTATCGTTTCCTTAAGAGGGCATTCCGGTTCGTCATGGAATCCGAAATCGTCGACGAGCCCGTTCCGGCAAAGCTGCTGCCGCTTCTCCATGCGACGATCAAGAAGGTCACGGAAGATACGGACACGCTCAATTTCAATACGGCAATCAGTCAGATGATGATCTTCCTCAACGACTTCTCGAAACTTGAAAAGGTTCCGCGCGAAGCGGCTGAAACGTTCACTCTTCTTCTCGCGCCATACGCTCCCCATCTTGCCGAAGAGCTTTGGGAAAAGCTCGGAAAACCTGCTCCGGTCTCCCTTGCGAAATGGCCCGTCGCCGACGAAAAGCATCTGCAAGTCGAGGAAGCGGAAATTCTGATCCAAATCTACGGCAAGCCTAAGGCGCGCATGATGATGCCCGCTGCGTTCACGCCTGCGGAGATGGAAGCCGCCGCGCTCGCCAACGAACAGGTGAAGTCGGCTCTGGACGGAAAGACCGTCGTGAAGGTCGTCGCTGTTCCACGCCGCATCGTCAACATCGTCGCGAGGTGAGGAGACGCCATGAATAATCACAACACGGAAGAAGCCTCCTTCTTTCCCATCTTCGAACGCTACGAACCGACGCGCATCATCTTTGAAAACGGAGCCTTCACACAGGTTTCCGAAGAGCTCCTGCTCGATCGGACGGCGCGCGGCTTCGTCGTTGCGGGCGGCGACAGCGCAATGCGTTGCGGAGTCTATGCGGATCTTAACACGATGCTGCTTGCTTTCGACTTCGAATGCGAGGTGTATCGGAACGTTCCGCCGGAACCGACAACGGAAGATGTCCAAAAGATCGTCCGCAATCTTTCGCGGTACGCGCCGGATCTCCTGATAGCGATCGGCGGAGGAAGCGTAATCGACGCTGCAAAGATCGCATGGATTTCGTGGAAGACGGGTCTCGAGATTCCGGAACTGTTTGGCGCGAACCGAATTTCAGACCGCTTTCCCGGCAAGGAATTCCGTCGAATCATCGCCGTTCCGACGACCGCTGGCGCTGGCTCCGAAGTCACGCCGTATGCGAACATCGTCGATGCGAAGACCGGAGTCAAGCATCTTGTCATGGATCGTTGGCTCACGCCCGAAATGGCGATGATCGACCCGGATTACACGCACAGCATGTCCGCAAGCCTCACGACGACGACCGCTTTGGACGCGTTGACGCACGCGATCGAAAGTCTGTTGAATACAAAGACAATGGGCGCGGATCCGGAAACCGACTCATGGGCGCTCATGGCGGCCGAATTGATCCGGAGGAATCTGCCGCGCGCATTGAAGGATCCGAACTCCTGTCCCGCTCGCGAAGCCCTTTCCGCGGCGGCGACGCTTGCCGGAATGTGCATCGCCGCGCGCCCGACCTCCCTGCCCCATTTGGTCAGTTTTTCACTCGTCGGACTTATGCCGCATGGACGCGCCGTCGCTGTCATGCTTCCGATCTTCTGGCGTTATTGCTTGCAAGAGAAAACGGTTCGCATTCAGACGAGCAAGCTCGCCGGCGTTTTCGGCCCCCCGAATGCGACTCCGGAAGAAGTCGTTGACTGCGCGGCGGACTTCATCGCGGAAGCGACTGGCGTCCGTCGCCTTTCCGATCTTCCTTTCTTCAATGAGAACCTGATCGAAAAAATCGCGACGGACGCACTTGCGAACCCAATGAAATTGGCGTCCTGCCCGCGTCCGATCTCACCGACCGACGCAAAGCGGATCATCTCTGAAATTTTGAAACAGGCTCTTTGAACGCCCATGCGCCGCAATGGCGCGGCATCGTTCACAGATCATTGAAAGGCGCGCATGAAACAACAAGGAATCGTCGTCGTTCTCTCCGGGCCAAGCGGTTCGGGGAAATCGTCCATTTACAGGAAGGCGCTCGCGACTCTTCCGAACTTCGAATTCTCGGTCTCCTGCACGACGCGCTCGCCGCGCGAGGGCGAAGTCGACGGCAAAGACTACCATTTCGTTTCTCGCGATGAATTTGAACGACTTGCAAGCGAAGGCGCCTTCGTCGAATGTGCGGAAGTTCACGGCAACCGCTACGGCACCCTGAAGTCTGAACTCCTCGATCGGACGGCGCGCGGCGCGGACGTTCTTCTGGACATCGACGTGCAAGGCGCAGCGCAAATTCGGAATCTTTGCGCGAAGGATCCGGAATTGAAACGGCTTTGCCTCTTTCTCTTCATCGCACCCCCTTCGCTGGAAATCCTGGAACAGCGACTGCGCGGACGCGCCTCTGAAACGGAGGAATCTCTCCGCAGGCGTCTTGCAAACGCGTCGCAGGAGCTTTCCCACGCAAATAAATACGACGAAACGATCGTCAACGATGAATTGGATCGTGCTGTCGAGGCATTCGTGCAGGCGGTCCGTAGAAAGAAGGAGTCTCTGAGATGAGCGTAACGCGCAAGCCCTGCATCGTCCTCGGCGTTTCCGGAGGCATCGCCGTCTATAAGGCTGCGGAGCTTTGCTCCCGTTTGGCGCAAAACGGATACGATGTCAGAACCGTCATGACCGCCAACGCATTGAAGCTGATTTCGGAACGAATCTTCTACACGCTTTCCGGCCATCCTGTCGAGACGGATCTGTTCGCGACGAACGACTGGAAGCCGGAACATGTCTCGCTCGCCGAGCGCGCAGATCTGATGGTCGTCGCACCCGCTACTGCGAACTTTATCGGCAAGCTGGCGAACGGCATTGCCGACGACGCCCTTACCACAACGGCGATCACGCATCGAAAGCCGATGCTTCTCGCGCCGGCGATGAATGCCAACATGTGGAACAGCCCCGCCTTGCAGCGCAATTTGGCGACCCTGCGCAGCGACGGAGTGAAGTTCGTCGGTCCGACGGTCGGCCGCCTCGCCTGCGGAACGGACGGCATCGGCCGAATGGCGGAACCGGAGGAAATCTTCCGCGCAATTCAAGAAATCCTTCCAGCATCCTAATCCAATGAATCTTCTTCTCG
>CAZAAM010000080.1:4152-9143 GCA_964483055.1 uncultured Victivallales bacterium | reverse complement strand
AAAAAGGGCCTGATTTACCATTTCCATTCCAGCCATCCTTGCATTTCCTGCATCCGCAGCATCTTCCAGACAAGCGGGAACGCCGCTACGATTCGCTGCGTTTCGCGCCATTCGCCTTGATCATGGCGAAACCGTTCCAAATATGACGACAATCTTGCGAAATCGCTCTCCCCTCGGCGCCGGAAGCGAGCATCGGGGAATGTCAAATGACATTCGTTCGAATTCCTTGCGGAATCGGACAAACCGTGAAGTCCCCCTTTCAGCGCACTTCTAGCGAAACGATGTCAACGAAGGACTAAGATGCCTGGAATGAAAAAACATAAAAAAACATATCGGCTTGTAAGATTCGATTCGTCTTTCGTGTAATATTAATGTCAGGCAGGATTTCTTGCTTTTCTATAATTTCAGACGCTTCGACCGTGAAACAAAATCGAAAGGACTCTTTCAAACATGCGAAAACCCAAAAACATTCTTGCCGCATGCGCTCTTGCCGCATCGGCGTTCGGATTCGCCGGACAGGGAATCGCGCAGGACTCCATCTCCATCGAAACCCAAAAGCCGGGCGTGCTCGTCAGTCCCCTGCTCTATGGAATCTTCTTCGAAGAAATCAATCGCGCCGGCGACGGCGGAATCTACGCCGAGATGATTCAGAACCGCAACTTCGACGACAATGAAACGTATCCGATCGCCTGGTTCGCGGAAAAGGCGAATCTCTCATTGGATCGCTCGAAGCCGCTTAACGAATCGAACAAGGTCGCGATGCGCGTTCAAGCTGATGCGGGCGCGCGCATTGTCAACAAGGGATTCGTCGGCGGCATGCAGGGAATTCGCCCGCGCGTCGCGGGGACGGACTGGCAGGAACGCGCCGAAAAGGAGCGCCCGCAGATCGCCGTCCGCGAAGGTGAGGCTTACGATCTTTCCATGTATGTCGCTGCCGATGAGCCGACAAAACTCATCGTCGCCCTCGAGGATGAATCCGGGGAAAGCCTGGCCGCACAGGAAGTCGAAGCCGCAAGCGCGGATTGGAAGCGCATTCAGGTCAAGCTCGTTCCGAAACGAAGCTGCGCGAACGCGGTTCTGGCGATCCATTCTCCACAAAAGGCCGAATTTCTTCTCGATATGGTTTCCCTGTTTCCTGCAAAGACGTGGAAAGATCGTCCGAACGGCCTGCGTTCGGATCTGATGGAGATGCTGGAAAAGCTTCGCCCCGCCTTTGTCCGCTTTCCCGGCGGATGCTTTGTCGAAGGCAAGAGCGAGAAACTTGAAAACGCAGCGCGTTGGAAGGATTCCATCGGTCCGGTCGAAAAACGTCCCGGACAATGGTGCATCTGGCAGTATCAGGCCACCAACGGACTCGGCTATCACGAATTCCTGCAGATGTGCGAGGATCTTAACGCGGAGCCGCTGTTCGTCATCAACTGCGGCATAGGCCATAACTATGACGGCGGGTATTACTGCGTTCCGATGGAAGAAATGGATGAATACGTTCAGGACGCCCTGGACGCGATCGAATACGCCAACGGACCCGTCGACAGCAAATGGGGCGCGCTCCGCGCCGCGATGGGGCATCCCGAGCCGTTCAACCTGAAATACATCGAAATCGGAAACGAAAACTGGGGCAACGAATACGCAGAACGCTACGCGCTCTTCCATAAAGCCATCAAGGCGAAGCATCCGGAAATGCATCTCATCGCCAACGAAGCGACCAAGGGCTGCGAAAACGAAATCATCGATCCCCATATGTATTCGCATCCAGTCGCTTTCCTGCGCGATGCGACACGTTTCGACAAGGAGGACCGCAACGGACCCAAGATCTATTTCGGCGAATACGCCGTAACGGAGGACGGCGGAATGGGCAACTTGCAGGCGGCTCTCGGCGAGGCGGCCTTCATGACCGGCATGGAACGCAACTCCGACCATGTGATCATGAGCTCCTATGCTCCGCTCTTCTGCCGCGAAGGATGGCTCGCATGGAAGCCTGACGCAATCTTCTTCGATCAGAACCGCGTCTATGGAACGCCTTCCTTCTGGATCCAGCAGATGTTCTCTGAGAATCGCCCGGATCGCATCCTTCCGCTTGAAATGAACGTCTCCGCTCTTCCGGAAGAGCCGTTGCACGGCGTTTTCGGCATCGGAACGTGGGAAACGTCCGGAGAATTCCGAAACGTCCGCATCGAACCGATGGAACCGGATGGAGAAGCGATGCCGGATTGGAACAACGACAAAGATGCATGGAAATCCGTCTTCGGCGACTGGAAGTTTGAAAACGGCGTCATTTCCGACGTGTCGCACAAGAAAAACGTTCGCATCTTCACCAAGCGCGCATTCAAGAACGCCGTCCTTACGTTCCAATTCCGGAGAACGAACGGCAACGAAGGCTTCCGCGTTTTCTTTGGATCTCCGAATCATTGGAGCACGCTTTGCTGGAACTATGCCGGCTGGGGCGGAGGCGTTTCCAATTTCGAAGGCAAGGGCATGGCGCCCGTTCCGGAAACGCCTGTCTCCGTCGAAACCGATCGCTGGTACGATGTCAAGATGGAAGTCGAAAACCAAACGGTCCGTTGCTACGTCGACGGAAAGCTGATTCACGAAGGACGCCGCGAGCCGATTCCATTGTTCGCATCGGTTGCAGGACTCGATGAGAATTCCGGCGAAACGATCCTTAAGTTCGTCAACGCCGACAAGAACGCCAAGACGATGACGATCCGTCTCGAAGGCGCGGAAGAAAGCGAGATCGCGGGAACGGCGACGACGCTTCAGTCTCCGACCGACGATCCGCGGGACGAAAACTCCTTCGAGCATCCGGAAAAGATCATTCCGAAGACGACGGATTTCCGCGCCAAAGCTCCGGAATTCTCCTATGAATTCCCTGCCAGAAGCGTTGTCGTTCTTCGTTGGAAGTCCGTCGAATGACCGAAGCGGCGCATTCCCTTCCCGGCATCGTCGGGGGATGCGCCGCAAAATGAACGACGCCGTCTTGCGGATTCGGACGAGATGAGCGCCGAAACGCAAGCGCCAAGCGCCGAACCGGCATCTCCGGTTCGGCGCTTTCTTCGTCTCTTCCCATGCCGCAGGCAATTTCGCCGTTGCGCAAGGAGTCTGATCGGAAACCCCAGGTCAAAGCTTTACTCGTTTTTTCCGCGACGTGCGCGACTTCGGAACGCTCGTGACTTTCCCTCGCAGGCGATATCGGAGAACGGCCTCGGCGGCATGCCATTCGCAGTTCAGGTTCCGTTCCATGCGGCAAGTTGATCTCGATGAAGGGAAAAACGGAGCCTCGACAAGGGAGGAGGAATGAAGAGAGACGTATGCGACATGTCTTGCGCAGGGGAGAGCCGAGGACTTCTTGCTCCGACTCGTCCGAATGTCTTCAGACAGGCATTCCAAGGGCAGAATTGCGGCGCAATGCAGGCATCCCCTTCTGTTTTCCTAGCAAGGCGAACGCCTGTCCCTGCTCCCGAACAAGCGGTTGCTGAATCAGGATCATAAAAGGCGGCAAGAGCCGTTCCATTTGAAAGGCTCATTCGATGGAAACAATAGCGGAATGCAAGCGCGAGCGGTCAGTTCGCAACACGGTTCGAACGGAGACGAAGAGCCGCGCTTTCTTCTGGAGCCGCGCTGCGCCGCCTTGCTGGACGAATCTCCGCGCCGCGGCGTTCCAAACGTGACTGTTGCGTTCCGCGCTGCGCGGCCGGAACGGGGGAGCGTGCGGGAAGAGTTCCACGGACAGCGGAGGCCGAGCGGGACGTCGCACCGGAACGAAGCGAGGTCGGAGCGACGGATCGGCTTCCTCCGACAGATCGCGCCGCGCGCGCGGCAAGCTCCTGTTCGCGTTCGAGCTTCTTGCGTTCCGTAACCTGACGCTGAATCTCGTTGCGTTCGGCCAGCCATGTTTCGACGTCGACATCCGGCTCTACGCGCAAATAACGCAGAGTTCGGGACGCGATGGCGGAAAAGACAGGACCGCAGACTGCGCCTCCGTAATAGCTTTTCCCCTGCGGCTCGTCGCAGGAGATCAGCAGAACGAAGCGGGGATTGCGCGCGGGAACATATCCGACGAATGATGCAATATGTTTATTGGTGTAGACGCCGTTGATCACTTTCTGCGCGGTCCCGGTCTTTCCTGCGACATAGTATCCGGGGATGGCCGCGCCTTTGCTGGTGCCGCCCGGCTCCGTTACCCCGATCAGCATTTCGGTAAGATCGCGCGCGGTGCTTTCGTTCTGGAAGACGCGGGCGCCGCGCACATAGGGAACGGGCGTTTCGACGCCGTCGCGTTCGATGCGGTCGACAAGTCGGAGATTGACCGGCCAGCCGCCATTGGCAAGCATGCAGTAAGCGCGCACCATCTGAAGCGAGGAGACGCCGATCCCCTGCCCGATGCAAAAGCGAGTGACGGAAAGGTTGTCCCAACGCTCCACGCGACGAAAGATCCCTGCCGTCTCCGGGCGAAGCTGGATTCCGGTGCGAGAGCCGAATCCGAATGAGCGCAACGCCTTGTCGAGCGCGCGATTTCCAAGCATCAGAGCGATCTTCGCAGTGCCGATGTTGCTGGACTGCTTGATGACTTCGGAAACGGGCGCGACTCCGACCGGATGACTGTCATGAAGCAGACGCCGCTCGTAAAGCCATGGCTTGCGCTCGCAGTCGATGAGCGTATTGGGCGCAATGTACCCGTTGTCAAGCGCATATGCGACAACGAAGGGCTTCATGATCGAACCCGGCTCGTAGACGTCTTCGGAAAAGCGGCATCGAAAGGCGTCGCTGCAAAGATTTTCCCGTTCGTTCGGATTGTAGGTCGGGCGCTGTGCAGCCGCGATTACGTCGCCGGTCTGCGGATCGACCATGACCGCCCACGCGGCAAGCGGCTTCGCCTCTGCGCAAAGCTTGTCGAGCTCCTCTTCGACGATCGCCTGAATCGGCTCGCGAATAGTAAGATAGATGTTCGCTCCGTCAAGCGCGGGATCGGAGGAAAAGCGCGCATAGGAGAC
>CAZAAM010000080.1:0-4142 GCA_964483055.1 uncultured Victivallales bacterium | reverse complement strand
TCCGGCGCTGCCTTTCATAGCCTCGCCCATATAGCGTTCGATGCCGCGAATGCCCCTGACGCGCCCGTCTGAAATGCTGGTCATGCCGAGAATGTTGGCTAGAAGCGTATTTTTCGGATAGTTGCGGCGGCTCGTTTCACGGAAGTTGATTCCGGGCAGCTTCATCGCGCGAACTTCCTCGCGCAGCCGAAGTCCCTCCTCGAAATCGACGTCCTTCATTAGGACTGCGTACTTGCGGATGCGCTTGCTTTGAACTCCGTCCGGAGCGGTCGCAATGATGTGCTTGTCATTGAGTCGGCGCAAAATCGTATCGTAGTCGGCCTTGTCGCTTTTGTCGGCAAGGAAACGTGCGATGCGCTCGGCCTCCGCCTGCGTCTTGACGAGCGAAGGATCCGCGAACACCTCGAATGTGGGTATGTTGCCGACAAGCAGATTCCCGTCGCAGTCGAAAATCTCTCCGCGAGCGCCTTGACTGTTCGTCCGCGTCGTGTATTTCGCCTTGGCTTTTGCGAAAAGCTCAGGATGCCGTTCGATCTGTACGCCGTAAAGATGCCATGCGACGTAGGCGAAGCCGAGCAGAAGCAGAACGAAAACCACATGCATGCGGCGAGTCATGTTCCGATAGAACGTCATGTTCGTCTGCCTCCTTTCTGGTTGCGGTCGCATCCGGACCGAATAAAGTTCGTCAGCGCAACGAAGCCTGCACGCGCGGAGGGATCGGCTCGTCGACGCCGTCGTTCGTCGCGTAGAGCCTCTGCGCGGATTCGTTTTCTTCGTCGTAGCCGCGATACAGCTTCATTTTGCGAACTTGCGCCGCATCGCATGGACGCAGCTCCAGCTTGTATTCTGCGATCTTCTTCTGAATGTTGCTCCAGTCCTGCAGACGGGCGCGCTTGTTCTTCAGATTCTGAAGATGCAGTTCCTTGTCATGGATCTGCTGGCGCAGGTTGGACGCCTCCAGGGCAAGACGCTCGGTTTCGTCGTTGAAATGGATTCTCAGGACAAACGCGGTGAAAATGAAGCAGAGCATCAAGGCGCACTTGATCATCAGGGAAAAGACCCAAGGCTTCCCGCTCCCGGTTCCTCTCTCGCTCTGCCGCTTCGTCTTCGTTTTGCCCGCATAGGTGTTCATTCGCCCTGTCTCCTTCCGTCCGATTCCATCCTTGTCCTCTTATCGTCGTTCCCGCTTCCCGCGCTTTTCATTCATTCAATTCTTCCGATCCGCTCCGCCACTCGCAGCTTTGCGCATGCGCTCCGCGAATTCTCCGTCTTTTCCTGTTCGTCCGCCTCGATCGGATGCTTTGTCAGAATCGCAAGCTTCGGCGTCCAGCCGCACCGACAGATTGGCAGTCCCGGCGGGCATCTGCACGTTTCCGCCATTTCACGGAAGAACCGCTTTACGATTCGATCTTCCAGCGAATGGAAGCTGATGACGAGCAGCCGTCCGCCCGGCGCAAGCAGATCCGTCGCAGCTTCCAATCCCGCCCTCAACTCATCAAGTTCGCCGTTGACGGCAATTCGCAACGCCTGAAACGGCAGAGTCGGCGCAGGCGGTCCTTTGCGGCCGCGATCTCTGTTGCGTCCGCCAAGCTCCTCGTCGCAAATCCGGGCCAAATCGCCGCATGTGACGATCGGACGCGTTTGTCTTTCCTGAACGATTCGGCGCGCCAAACGTCCCGCCTCGCGCAGTTCTCCGTAATCGCGGAAGATTTGCGCCAGCTCCTCTTCCGAGGCCCGTTCGACAAGCTCCGCCGCCGTTTCTCCGACTGACTGGCGATCCATGCGCATGTCAAGCGGCGCGTCCGGAAAACGGTACGAAAAGCCGCGCTCGCCGCGATCCAGCTGGACCGACGAGACGCCAAGATCGAGCAGAACCGCATCGACTCGCTCCCACCCGATCTCATTTGCGCGCGTGCGCATTTCAGAAAAGACGCTCTGACAAAGGCGCGCACGGCTTCCGGCGAACGCAAGGGCTTTCTTTGCGGACGCCAAGGCCTCTGCGTCACGATCGAGCCCGAGCAGCTCCAGCTCTGACCAATCCCGCAGAATCATCCCTGCGTGCCCGCCATAGCCGACGGTTCCATCGATCATTCTCCGCGGACTTCCGCCCGGCCGCGCAACATTCGCTCGCACGGCTTCGGCGAGAACCGGAACATGCATTCGCTGTTCGTCCGTCTGATCCATGATCGCCGTTTTCCGCTCCTACGCGCTCTTCCGGTTCTACTGCACCGCGCGTTCATCCGTTCATTCTTTATTACTTCAAAATATCGAGGAAGCCGTCTCCGACCGCCTCTTCCATCTTGCGTTCCTCCGCGCGCCGCGCCGCGTCCATGATCTGGCCGAAGTCGCCCGACCCGATCAATGAAACCTTTTCGCCAAGTCCGGCGTATTGCGCCAGCTTCAGCGGAAGCTGAATCCGTCCCTGCTTGTCGCATTCCAGCTTGTACGTATTGGCGCCCAGCGCCCGCATCTTCTGCAGGTCGCCGGAATCCACCGGCGACAGCCGGGACAGGCGCGACATGATCTTTTCCTGAAAGACATCCTCGGTATAAAGCTGAAGCGTCCGATCGCGCCCCGGAATCAGCACGAATACTCCGCCGGGACTTTCGCTCCGCCAGTCCGACGGCACGGCAAGACGACGTTGCGAGTCGAGCTTGTGCTCGCTCTCGCCGCTCATCAGACAAAATCGTCTTTTCGATTCCGTTCCGCTTTCCATCGGGTCGACTCCGATTTCCGCTCTTTCGCTTCCTATTTTACCCCTAAATGCCCCTTTCTTCCACTAATCTACCCTATTTCGCCCCTCTTTCAAGCTGTTTTTTTCTTTTTTTTTAATTTTTTTTCATTTTTCCATCGTTTTCAGGCGTCGACGGAAGGCATGGCGCATGATTTTCTTCGCCGTTTTCGTAAAAAATGAGTTTTTTCACGCACCGACCGCCCCGCGAAGACAAAAAAAGCGACGCGCCATTCTTCAGGAAGGGCGGAAGGCGCAAGGTCTCTCGGCGCAACTTTTTTGATAAGAAATGCATAACGCCGGAACAGACTTGCATCCGACAAGCATCGAGCAAGGACTTTCTCCGAGATTGTTTCGACGCTTGCAGTGCAGATGCGCGCAAACAGGAAGGAATTGATTATAAAACAGGTGCGCACTCGAACAGAACCGCCTCAAATCGGCTCAGCTCCTTGCGTCTGAATCAACGCGTTTTCATTCTTTTGTCGATGCGTGGAGGCGCTTTGGGGGGGGAATCCAGGATGGCGGCTTTCCAAAGCAAGCTCGGAGGGAAAATGCAACAAAAACCGGTCACGATCCTGATTGCGGATCTCGCCATGCAGAAACAGCAAGAGAGGAAGGAAGGCGTTCCAACGGACGGAACAGAACCCTGCCTTCATGGCAGGAAAAACGTTTGAAGCGCGAACAGGGCTTGCCCGCCGCCGCGCTGGCTGCTTAGGGAAAGAATTCGGGAAAGCCGTCGGAAACTCCGAGGAACGAAGACGCCTCAGATTACTTCGCCTCGAATGCAGCGTACTGACGCAAAGCCTCTTCGTAGATCGGGGCGGTCGTTCGATTCGGCTGCAAGGTCAGAATCGGCTTGGAAAAGATCGCCGCAAGTTCGTGCAAGGGGATGTTCCCTACGACGTTCGCAGCGCGCATCGCCGCGCCAAGCGCAGCGGAGTTCGGCATGGAAATGACCTCGACCGTCGTCTGAAAAATATCCGAGACGATCTGCCGAAAGCCCGTCGCCTGAGATGCGCCGCCCGTGACGCGAATCACGCGGAACGGTTCGTTCAGCCATACGGTGTGACGGCGTATCGAAAGGAGTTGCGACTCGATGATCGCACGAATGTTCTGCGCATTCGTGGCGGCGGCGGGGTCGTAGTTCAAGCGGACTCCGGGAGCAAGGACGAGCGGCGTGCTTTCCGGACCGAAGTATGGAAGGATCAAGCGTCCGTCATTGCCGGGCTTCGTTTCCTCAAGAGCGGTCTTTCCGAAGTATGTCCAGTCGCATCCGATGCGCTCTTTGATGATTTTGCGCGCAAAGGACCCGTTGGAGAAGCAGGTCAGACTCATGAATCCGCCTGCAGGATTTCCGAAAATATGGCCGTAGCCTTCCGGATCGACGACGTACTTCCGCAACGGGGCGAAG
>CAZAAM010000079.1:3968-9156 GCA_964483055.1 uncultured Victivallales bacterium | reverse complement strand
CTGCATCACATCAAGGTAAGAGACCTTATTGATAATTACACTAACAACGATCAAGAGGGCGTCAAAGGCTTTCATGGCCATCTTGATATCCGCCCTAAATATCAGAGGGAATTTATTTATAAAGACAAACAGCGCGACGCCGTTATCGAGACGGTGTTAAAAGGATTTCCGTTAAGCATTTTCTATTGGGTGAAGAACAGTGACACGGATTTTGAAGTGTTAGACGGTCAGCAAAGGACTGTCAGCATTTGTGAATATGTAAAGGGCAAATTTTCGCTCAATGGCATGTATTTTCACAACCAACCGGAAGATAAAAAAGATCAAATCCTTAATTATGAGCTGATGGTTTATTTTTGCGAGGGAGATGATTCTGAAAAATTGGAATGGTTCAAGACCATCAATATTGCCGGAGAGCCCCTTACAGATCAGGAATTGCGCAATGCTGTTTATGCCGGCTCCTGGACTTTGAGCGCAAAGAGCTACTTTTCTAAAACGGGCGGCCCTGCATATGGCTTGGCGGCAGCTTATATGAAGGGGTCCCCGATCAGGCAGGATTATTTAGAAACCGTCTTAAGCTGGATTTCATCTAAGGAAAACACTGCCATTGAAGAGTACATGGGCAGGCATCAGAACGATCCGGATGCGGTTGTTCTTTGGAATTACTTTAATAATGTCATCAACTGGGTCAAGGCGAAATTTCCTGCATGCAGAAAAGAGATGAAAGGAATTCCCTGGGGGCTGCTTTACAATCAATATGGCGATAGAACGGATTTAGATCCCATTAAGCTGGAAGAAGAAGTGGCTGCTCTTATGGCTGATGAGGATGTTACAAATAAGTCCGGGATCTATGATTATGTTTTGAGCGGCAACGAAAGCAAGCTAAGCATTCGCGCCTTTGGCGAGAGAGATAAAAGGACTGCCTACGAGCGTCAAAAAGGCATTTGTCCAAAATGCAGCAAGCATTTTGAGATAAAGGAAATGGAAGCCGATCATATAACACCATGGAGCAAAGGCGGCAAAACAATTCCTGAGAATTGTCAAATGCTGTGCAAAGACTGCAACAGACGCAAATCCAATCATTAACAGCCTTCCAGCCGAGCGACTTGAAAACAATGCTTTGCAGAAAAGGAACCGAAAGAATATTTTCAGCGCATAAAAGCGAATGGCAAGCTGAATACGACGTCAAACGATCCTGAATGCAATGCGCTTTAACTTTTTGCTGTCATATCCATTTGCAAGCGCGGGGAAATGAAAAGGCTCTTCCTTCGTAAGTTCCGAACGGCATGCCTCTGGAGGAAGCGACTCCATATGCATGGAAACGGCTTGGATTCAGGCTCTTCTTTCACGGCGTCGCGCAAGCGAATGAAACATGAGGTTCTTTACGGCATCTTCTCCTGCGGATTCCGCTTTTTTCAGGGAGCAGATTGATTTTTGCGGCTTGAGCGCTATATTATCGCACGCTTGCGCGATCAAGCCCCTTTGATGCGCGCCCCATGCGCCCTGGTAGCTCAGTGGACAGAGCAACTGCCTTCTAAGCAGTGGGTCGAGGGTTCGATCCCCCCCCGGGGCGCCATTCCGCTTTTCATGGCTTCGCTTCCGGCTTCATGAAAAAAATCCCGACGGATTCTTTCGTGAGATCCAATCGTTTCAATTCGCGGACTCGCTCTCGTTCGCAGGAATCGGCCGACGACGTCGCCGTTTCGAAGCATCAATGCAAGCGCCCCCCTGCGGGCGCCCGCGCTCCTTTTCTTTTGCAAATGCCGCGCAGAAGGTCGCGAAGGGCTGATTCGCGGCAATGTTTTCCTTGCCGAAGCGCATGTCACGCTGCGGACGGCATCGCCGAAACAGACGCCGTTTCTCCGTATTTCCCGCGAAAAAAGCCGCTCGCGAGCGGAGAGAAAGCATCGATGCGAAAACTCCTCTTCGCATAGGCGGAGACTGCCGCTATGCGCGTTTTTTTCTTCGCGAAGCAGTTCGCTCATACGGACAGCGACGCCCTCTGCGCGGCTGTCGAGCGGAACACGAAGCTCGCAATAGATATCGACGCAATCGATCTGAAGCGGCTTCAATGAAGCGTCCAGCGCGGCGCGCACGCTCTTGCGACCAGGATTCCTTGCTGAAACGGCGCGACGGATCCGAATTGCGTTGTCAAAACAAAATTGTCGCGGAACGGCGCGACGGCTTTTTCGTCAAGCTCTTCGTTGACGAACGGACCGCATGCTTCCGCCGTATCGAAGAGGATGCATCCGGGTCATAAGCCTTTTGAATCAAACGGATGGCTTCTTCTTTCGGGGAAACCGTTCCATAACCGTCGGCTGCCCCCCATGGCATCTCATGCCGACCTCAGAGACTTCAATGTCGCACAAAAATCTCTTTTTCATGCGGCATTCCGTTTCCGCTCTGTTCATTCTTCATTTGCGCGAGCGCAGCAACGACTTCCGTCAAACGGTCGCGAATTTTGATGTGCTGCGGGCAGGCCTGTTCGCATTTTCCGCACTTCACGCATTGAACCGCCTGCTTTTTCCCATGAAGCCCGACGAGCCACGATTCCTGATGAATCGCCGCCTCTTTGTTGCCGTAGAGAGTCAGATAGTTCATCGCCGTGAAGGATCCGGAGATGCCGATGTCCTTCGGACAGACCTTGGCGCAGTAGTCGCATCTCGTACAGGGAATCAAATCCAGCTTGTTCAATGCGTTGCGCGCCTCGTCGACGACTGCGGCTTCCTTCTTGGACATCGGGATGAAATTCTTCATGAAGGAGATGTTGTCCTGCATCTGCTTCATGTCGCTCATGCCGGAAAGCACGGTCAGAACTCCCTCCAGGCTCGCGGCGAAGCGAATGCACCAGGAAGCGAGAGACGCGTTCGGATCCGCCTTTTGAAATACGGCGGCGACGGATTCCGGCGGAGTCGAAAGCATTCCGCCTTTGACCGGCTCCATGACAATGACTGGTTTGCCATGGCGTCGAGCCGTTTCATAACAGGCGCGCGATTGAATCGCAGGGGCTTCCCAGTCGGCATAGTTGATTTGCAGTTGAACGAATTCCATTTCAGGATGGGCGACAAGGATTTCCTCCAGCTCCTCCGCCGTGGAGTGGAAGGAGAAGCCGACGTGCTTGATGAGGCCTTCCTTCTTTTTTTCTTGCACGAAGCTCCACATGTCGAAGTCGTCGAAAAACTTCGTGCGCCCCTCGCCGAGGTTGTGCAGGAGATAGAAGTCGAAACGGCCTGCGCCGGTCTGCTTCAATGAAGTTTCAAACTGCGCGATCGCCTCTTCGCGCGTCTTGCAGTTGATCCATGCGGCGTTCTTCGTCGCCAGATGAAAGCGTTCACGCGGATAGCGTTCGACAAGAGCCTTCCTGATCGCTTCCTCGCTTCCGGGATATGCCCACGCCGTATCGAAGTAGGTGAATCCGGCTTCCATGAAGGCATCGACCATGTCTTTCGTCTGCTCGATGTCGATGCGACCGGCCTTCTGCGGAAGCCGCATCAGTCCGAATCCCAGTTTCTTGATATTTTCGCTTAAGCATTCCATTTCGACACTCCTGTTTCAGCACGACGGAATCCGAAGCGCGCATTCGTTTTGTTTTTTCCGTTTCTGCGGCGAATCAGCGCGCAGGATCCTTCATTCTCATATCAGGAATCAACGGAATTTGGTCGACAAGGTTCAGTTTTCGCACCATGTTCCGCGTCTCACGCTTGTACTTCCGAAAATGTTCGGAGCGAACGTGCGTTTCATATGCCGTCTGATCCGCATAAATTTCCAGAATCGTAACCTTCTCCGGCGCATCCTTTTCCATCATAGAGTACATCATCAGGACGCCAGGCTCGCGTTCCATGGACGTTCGGCCGCACTCGGTCGCGAGAGCGACATATTCCTGAAGACATTCCGGATCGACCTCGATTTGGGAAAGACGCACGATTGCGTCCGCTCCAAGTCCGTTTGCGTTCAATTCCTTTTCCGTATTTTGAATGAATTCGGCGGCAAGCTCGAGTCCGATTCGATAGGCGTTCTCCATGTTCGGATAGGTCATGAAGGCGTGAAGCGAGCCAGGCACGACGACTCGCTCGACTGAAACACCGTTCTCCTTCAGAGCCTGTGCGAACATGAGCCCCTGATCGCAGAGAATATCGCATTCGGCGGCGATGAGAAGAGTTTTCGGATATCCCTCGAACTCCTTGGCGGAAAGCGGCGAAACCAGCGGATCGTCTGCCTTCGCCCCTGGCGCATACGCCTCGTTGAAGGCATCCATCAGCGCGCAGTCCAGTCCGAAACCCTTGCCAAAGCGCTTCCACGAGGCGGATGCGTCGTTTTTGGCAAGCACGACCGGATAATAAAGGACGATTCCTGCGATTTTCGACCGCAGTTTCATGGCGGAGGTCGCCGCAAGATTTCCGCCCGCGCTGTCGCCGGAAAGATAGATTCTCCGATATCCGCGCCGCTGAAGCTCTGCAATACCCTTCAGCGCGTCTTCAAGCGCCGCCGGCGCTTTGAACTCCGGCGCGAGCCGATATTCCATCGTCGCAACGTCGATATCCGTTGACTTTGCGAGCTCGCCGCAGAACCGAGAGCTCTCTTCCAAGCTTCCGATCGTCCATCCTCCGCCGTGAAAATAGAGTACGACAGCATCGCTCTGAGAGGCGCTGGGGCGGTAGACGCGGATGCGAAGTCCGTCATCATTCGATTCAAAAATGCGAACTCCTTTCGGCGGAGGAACGTTCTTCGATTCCCGGTACTCCTTCAGAACCGCCGGATTTCCTGCAATGGCCTCGCGCACCGCTTGCGTCATGCGAAGAGATGCATCGGGCGCTCGCGCTTTCAGAAAGGCGGCGGCTTCAGCCGACAGCTCCTGAGCCGACAGCGGAAGCGCAGCCGCAAGCAGCGACAAAAGAAGAGCTGCTGTCTGCATTTGTTTCATCATCATGCGTTCGCAGTCATTTTCCCGAAGTCGCAAGCGCGTAGTCCGCATCGCTCACCGGCTCCAGCCACGTGTTTTTGTTGATTTCGGGATTGCACTCGATCGCAAGATGGGAGAACCAGCTGTCCGGAGCAGCGCCATGCCAGTGCTCGGCGTCGGGCGGGATCTCGACGATGTCGCCAGGCAGGAGCTTGCGCGCCTCCTTGCCGCGTTCCTGATAGAACCCGACGCCGCCGACCGCAATGAGCATCTGTCCGCCCGTATGACTGT
>CAZAAM010000079.1:0-3958 GCA_964483055.1 uncultured Victivallales bacterium | reverse complement strand
GCATGACAAGCGCCTCGGCGTGCCTGGTTCGAACGTCACGTTCGCGACGGGCACGCCGAGGCGCTTGTCATGCGTCAATGGAGCAAGATAGGATTTTCCGGAAAAGTACTTCGCATAAGCGGCGTTTTCCTTGCCAAGGGGGAAGGGACTGATTCGCGGAACTCCGAATTCGTTGCCGAAGACGATCGCGAGAATCTCCTTGACCTGATCTTCCGTCAAGCCGTTGAGTTTTCCGATAGCGATGTGCGACTTCAGCTGGCTTTCCGCGCCGGGCAGGGCGGCCAGGGCGGCGATCGTGGCGAGTTCTCGAGTTTTCCAATCCAAATTGTCGCGTGCGAAGATGTCGCCGAAAAGATGAGCTTTCAGATATTCATCGATCGCGGGCGCGAATTCGAAGAGCGGGCCTTTGACTGGCGCGCCGCAGAGCTTCGTCTGGTTCGCTGTTCCGAAATCGATGCTTCGTCCATCGGGCAGGGGGCCGGGCAAAGCTCCTTGCGCGTCTGCGACGCCTTTTTCAGCACGTTCCTGAGTCACGGACATGAACGCGTCTAAGGCGTTCAGGCTGCGGGGGAATCCGCAGTAGGCATAAAGCTGAACAAGAATCTCCTTGATTTCATTGACGGAAAGGCCTGCATCGAGACCGGCGTTCAGGGCGATCTTCATTTGCGGAATATCGCCAAGCGAGACATTCTTCGCGATTTCGACGATGTTCCGTTCCTTCTCGTTCAGTGCGCTCATATTGTCATTCGCCTCCGTGGGATTGACGATGCAGAAGAATGCGCATAGAATTCCAAGCAAGGCAATCTGTTTCATAGTTTTTCCTCTTTATGATTCGCGTCACTTGACTGTTACTGCCTCGTTCGCCCATTCCGCGATTCCGGCGCTTCCGCTTTTTGCTCGACTTCCTGAAAAGACGCCTGCCTTGCGCATCGGAATGCCTGGACACATCTTCCGCATGTCGCGCTCGCAGTTTTGGACGCCGCCGCCGCCATGAGTGAAGAATGGGACAAGCGTCTTGCCGGACCAGTCATAAGACGCAAGGAAGGTCGCAACCGGCGGCGCCATCGTGCCGCACCAGTTCGGACTGCCGACGAACACGACCTCGTACTTGGAAATGTCTTTCAGCGTTCCCGCAAGTTCCGGACGCGCTCCTTGGCGAATTTCCTGCCTTGCCTGATCGACGCATGCGCGGTAGTCGGTCGGATAAGGGGTCGCCGGAACGATTTCGAAAAGCTCGCCGCCGATCGACTTCTGGATCTGTTCGGCCGCCGCCTTGGTATTGCCGCTCCAGGAATAATAGGCGATCAGAACTTTTTCCGGCTTGACCTCCGGCTTTGCCGCATAGGCGGCGTCATCCTTCGCGACGCATCCGCATGCGCCAAGAATCGAGGCCGTCATTGCAAGGGTTCTAAGATGTTTTTTCATGATTTCGCTCCTTCCGCTGTCAGCGTTTCGTTGTCCGTGTGCGAATTCTCCAGCCGTCGCCTTTCATCATAAACCTTAGAGCGACTGCAAGTCAATCCCGAAATGCACGATTTTTCGATATTTTTGCAAAAAATTCCTGACTTTTCGCATCTTTCCATTCGCGCGTCTCCGCTTCATGACTGCGCTCGAAAAGGAGGAAGCCCCCTCATCAACAATTCTTTTCTGCGGTTCGGCGGTCTTTCGCTTGCGGTCGCGATTCGGAGCCATGCATATCAGTCGTCCCGCATAACAATCCCGATCCGAATGCAAAATCCATTATTCTTCTTCGTCGGACTCGACGACGGCATGCCATTCCGGACAGGCCTCGTCCATCCCGGCGAGAGGTTGAAAATCCGGTCGGCGAACGCCGCAAATCATGGAAACGGCGTAAAAGATGTCCGAATGAATCCGTATGGACGTGCAAAACAACGTCTCTGCTGCAATAGAGAATCTCCGTACTCGGGAGCCGACGAGTCGCATTCCACATTCCGCGATTCGTCATCCTGCTTCAACGCGGCGCGCGCGAAGCATGCGCGACGCCGAGCGCATCCGTTCAATCGACAACCCTTGCATCCATCGCGTTTCAGGGATCCCTTCGTGATTTGCGCTCCGCCCATTCCGCGACGCTGAAGCGTCCCGCGCATCGAAGATTCCCGGCAAAAACGTATGTGAGAAGAGCGAACGGAATGCTGACTGCCAGCAGAGGATAGAACAGTTCCACGTCGCACCCGCTCAGAATCAATCCGCCGAACGCCGGTCCGAACGTCATCCCCAGATCGAGCCCGACATAGTATGTGCTGTTCGCAAGAGCGCGCTCGCCATTTCCTGCGAAAAGCATCGCCCAGGACTGGCACACCGTCGTTATGACCCCGTATCCGCCCGCAAGAACAACTGCGGCGGCGAGCATTTGAAGATTGTTTCGCATGATTGCAAGCAGGAAGACCCCTAGGAGGGAGCATGCGGCGCTCGTCACGAGAAAGAAGCGGAAGGATATCCGGTCGAAATAATTTTTCAGACCAAAACGAAGAGCAAGCAATGCGACTGCATATGTCGGGAAGAAAAGCTCTGCGGAAACGTCGATCCCTCTTTTTTCAATGACTGAAAGCAGGAAAGACTGCGTCGCGCAGTAGGGAATTGCGAATAGAGCCGTGATGATCGCAAGCGGGATCACATTGCGTTCGAAAAGATGCAATGGAGTCTTTTTCATGAACGCCTGACGCGGAGGAGGAAGACCGCGATTTCGCACGAAAAGGACGACTGCGCCTGTCGCGACAGAGGAAATCAGAGCTGCGCTTAGTGCGACTCGATACCCCATACGCTGGCAGATGATCACGCCGAGCGCCGGAGCGACCGCCATTCCGAGCGCATTCATCATGCCGTAGATCCCCATCCCGGACGCCAGCTTTTCCGGGGGAAGAAGATCCGACATCCACGTGGAAAGCGCAATAGAGCAGAAGGCGAAGCCAACGCCGTTGGCGATTCGCGCCAGAACGATCGTCGAAGGATCAGGCGCGACGACATAGCCCGCGCAAGCGATCGTCATGAATGCGACGCCGATCATCGTCGCCTTGAATCGGCTGACGCGGTCGGCGAGGTTTCCTGCGAAAGGCCTGCAGAGCATGGCAACGAAATTCATCAGTCCGCCGATCGCGCCCATCAACGCGGTTCCAGCTCCGAGACTCCCTGAAAATCCGGTGATGATAGGCGTCGTGAGCATCGGCGAGGAAAAATAAAAGAAGCCCGCCGTCAAGAGACATGCGATGTCATGCGATTTCCGTGACACGGGACATTCTCCCTTGCTCGTCCTAATTCGAAAAGCTTCGTCCTTCTCGACCCGGGAAGGAACGCATTCGAGAGGAGACCGAGGACGCAGATGCGGCGGAAGTCTTTCCTGCGCAAAAGGGCTGATGCCGAAAAGCCATTTTCTTTGCAAGGCGACCGAAACGAACGAAGACGGAAGGCCTCGAATTCAGCATCGGTTTCCTCATGGCAAAATGAAAAAATTGGCGGAGAGAGCGGGATTCGAACCCGCGGTACGATTTGACTCGTACGACGGTTTAGCAAACCGTTCCTTTCGGCCACTCAGGCATCTCTCCGCAAGAATTCGGTCAAGGCGTAATATAGAGCGCTTCCTGAAAAAATCAAGCGAATCCGGAAATTTTTCGGAGGAAACGGGCGTGAGAAACGAAAGCGGCCGCAAGACGAAAAGAAAATCGTAAAAAACGGCCAGGGGAGCGGATGCGCTCTAAGCGTTCCGATGCAGCGTGCGAAGGCGGAAGGCAATTGGAGCCGGAACGCCGCAGGAAGAAATCTCTTGGAGCGGCGCGACCATTCTTTCAAGCGCCTTGTTCGGTGCGCGCGTCGTTCTTTGAACTCCCGCGCGGATTGCAGGAATGTCATGATTCGAGCGCCTCCCGCACCATGGGATGAATCCTGACGCCATGCTGGATTCCGGAAAGGGCTGTATCATTACGGCGTAGAGTTGCTGATGAAC
>CAZAAM010000078.1:0-9296 GCA_964483055.1 uncultured Victivallales bacterium | reverse complement strand
CGATCAGAACTGGAGACCGAGGAACTCCTGAATCCGCGGCGCGAACTTGATGAAAAGCGGAGTGAAGACAACCGCCACCATGCTCATCAGCTTGACGAGAATATTCAGGGACGGGCCGCTCGTATCCTTGCAAGGATCGCCGACCGTGTCGCCGATCACCGCTGCGGCATGAGTCGGATTCTGTGAACCGTCCGGCAGCCTTTTGCCTCCGAACGCTCCCTTTTCGATATGCTTCTTCGCATTGTCCCATGCTCCGCCGGCGTTGTTCAGCATGCAGGCGAGAGAGAAGCCGCAGGAAAGACCGCCAGCGAGCAGCCCCATGATGCCCGGCACGCCGAGAACCAATCCGACGCCGACCGGCGCGATAATCGCAAGAAGAGCCGGCAGCATCATTTCCCTCTGGGCGCCGCGCGTCGAAATGGCGACGCAACGCGCATAGTCCGGAACGGCTGCTCCGGTCATGATGCCGGAAATCTCGCGGAACTGACGCCGCACCTCCTCCACCATTCGCGCGGCTGCGCGTCCGACCGCCTTCATCGTCAGCGCGCAGAACGAGAATGCGAGCATCGCGCCGAAGAACATTCCGCAGAGGAACAGCGGATTCATGATCGTCACTTTGAAATAATCGACCAGGACAGTGAAATTGTCGATCGAGTTGTTTTCAAGCTTCGCCTGAATCTCCGCGGGGAAGAAGCTGAAGCGTTCGCCCCAGATCTGAATCTCCTGGATCTCCGCTGCAAGCAGAGCCATGGCCGTCAGCGCCGCGGATCCGATCGCGAACCCCTTGCCCGTCGCCGCAGTCGTGTTGCCCAGCATGTCCAAAGCGTCCGTGCGCTCTCTTACGCGCGGTTCGAGCCCGGACATCTCCGCATTTCCGCCCGCATTGTCCGCGATCGGACCATAGGCGTCCGTCGCAAGCGTGATTCCGAGCGTGGCAAGCATGCCGACCGCGGCGAACGCGATTCCGTAAAGACCGCGGATGGTGCCGCCGCCCTCTTCTACCGACAGAAAGCCGCCCGAAAACGAATAGGCGCACAGAATCGCAAGAGCCGTCGCCACGACGGGAATCGTGCTGGAAAGCATGCCGACTGCAAGACCGTCAATGATGGTCGTCGCCGGGCCCATCTGCGCCTGCGAAGCAAGCTCCTTGGTCGGCTTATACTCATCGGATGTATAATATTCGGTGGAGTAGCCGATGATGACGCCGGCAAGGAGACCCGCGATGATCGAGCTGAAGATTCCCCACGAAATCACATCGAGCCATGCCAGAACCGCAGCAGCGATCACGATCAGGGCGCTGCTTCCCCACGTGCCGACGCGAAGAGCCCTGAGCAAAGTCATCATGCTCGCGCCTTCCTTGCAACGAACGGTGAAGATTCCCAGAATGGAAAGCGCGACTCCAATGCCCGCGACAATCATCGGCGCGTTCACAAGCGAAACGGACGACTGCAACGCCACCGGAATCGCCGCGCCAAGCGCCGCCGTCGAAAGAATCGAGCCGCAGTAGGACTCATACAGATCGGCGCCCATGCCTGCGACGTCGCCCACGTTGTCGCCCACGTTGTCTGCGATCGTCGCAGGATTGCGGGGGTCGTCTTCCGGAATGCCGGCCTCGACTTTTCCGACCAGGTCTGCGCCGACGTCGGCCGCTTTCGTATAGATGCCGCCCCCCACGCGGGCGAACAACGCCTGCGTGCTCGCGCCCATGCCGAACGTCAGCATCGTCGTCGTGATCTCCATGAACTTGCGAGAAACGTCGAAGTCAGGCTCCACGAACTGCAGACCGAGGCAGGAAAATCCGTTCGCCATATGCTCCGGCGTATAGACCAGACGATCCAGGATGAAATACCACATCGTAATGTCAAGCAGACCGAACCCGACCACGACCAGCCCCATGACCGCGCCCGAACGGAAGGCGATCTGCAAGCCGCGGTTCAGATTCTCGCTCGCGCCCTGCGCCGTGCGGCTCGACGCCTGCGTCGCGGTCTTCATGCCGATAAAGCCGCAGAGTCCGGAAAAGAATCCGCCAGTAAGAAAGGCGATCGGAACGAAGGGGTTCTGCAACTCGAACACCGCGAGAATCGAAAAAATCACGAACAGAATCAGGAAGACGATTCCTACGCGGGAATACTGTTGCTTCAAATATGCCATCGCTCCATTTCGGACGTAGCCGGCGATTTCTTCCATGCGCTTGTTGCCAAGCGGAGCCTGCTTCATCTTTCGGTAGCAGATCCATGCGACCAGCAAAGCGAGCATGGAACAGATCGGCGCGATCCACCAAATTCCGGACGCGCCTTGAACCGAAACGGATTCAGGCGCGGAGGCGGCTGCGACTTCTTGAACGGATGCAATCGAAGGGGAAAACGCAAACGGAACGACAGAATCTTGTAATGACATGCTGAAAATTCCTTATGCAAAAATTTGTTTGGAAATATAACGGCATTCCCTATTATACCATGAACAAAAAAAAATTCAATATGTCGGCGCGATGTTGATCTGCTCTTTTATTCTGCAAGCATCCTGTCGTCGGAAGGAACGCCGTCATGCTGCGCGCAGGAATCCTCTTCATCGCCCTCCCGCGCGCGAATCGCGCCAAAAGAAAAGAGATGAAAATATATAGAAACCCTTGAAGAGCAACGCAATATAAAAAACAAAGACTCGCGTGCCCCGACGACCTTTTCCGGAAACAACGAGCAGCGACGAATCGCAAATCGTCGTGCGAAGCTTCCGCTTCGAATCCGTTTCCCCGAAGCTATTTCTCCAAGGAATGCAAGCCGTTTTCGAAGAACGGCCGCGATGCGTCGATTCAACGGACGCCTTCCAGCGTCAGTTCCGGTTCCCGCCCATAGACGGACTGGAAGAGATTGCGCGCGTCTCGCGACTTCGGATCAAGCTCGACTGCCTTTTTCGCCATGGCGCGCGCGATGTTGCGCTGTTCCAAGGCTTCCGCAGGATCGCCATCCGGACTGCCGGCGAGACGTGAAAGGGCGAACGCCGCGTATCCCTTCGATGCGCAACGCATCGACTCCTTCCGTTCTTCAGGCTTGATCAGTCGAAAAACGCTATAGACGCGTCCGTAGCTCAAGCTCCGATACGGCTCCGGCATTGGAATCAGGACGAAGTCTTTCAAGCTTTCCGGCGAACGATTCATGCGGACCGCCGGGGCGGAGTCCGGAAGAGGATCCGGGCCGGCGATGTAGCGCGTTCCATAGACGCCGCTCGGGTGCGTCGCGCCGTGATTATAGACGATGTAACGGACGTTGCGGCTTTCGCAATATTCCGCAAGTTCGTCCTCCGTGCCGTAATAGAGGATCTGAATGTATTCCTGCGTGGCATCGCGAATCCGCTTCATGCCGAACTGCGGGTTCATCGCGATTCCGCATCCGGCATAGGCCTTCAGCATCGGACCAATCGTGAAATTCGCCGCGACGCCCTGCCCTTCCATCGCGGGACGCGCGCTCCGGAACCACGCGATCAGCTGCGCGGTTTCCCGCATTGCGACGTCGCCGGTGTACCGCCGCATCGTGTTCAGAGAAATCAGCGTCTCCCACAACAGAAGAACGACGAAGGGGATGACAAGGAGAATCCGAAATGCGAGAAGCAGACGGCGCATGCCATGCAGCTTCGTGTACGGCAATGCGGGGTCGACCTTCTCCGGCGCCCAGCGAAACGCTTTCCAGTAAATCGTCGCAAGCAAGGCCAGCGACACGCACAGGAAAATAATGAGAAACTCATGATATCGGACGATGTAGATGAAGCCGACAGTAAAGCCGATGACAAAAACGAACGGCAGAAGCGTCATGGAAATTGTCTTCAGGAACTCCTCGCGCGGAATGCGGAACAGGGCGACCCCGAACAAAAGCGCCGCGCAAAGGCCGAGCGAAAGAGGAAGGTCGCCCAAAAGAAAGCGCAGCGGCAGAAAAGAGAACTGCCGTCCGAAGAGAAAGCTTGGAAAGAACGACGTGGCGATCTCCCATGTCGCGGAATGCATCGAGGGCGTCCACATCATTCGCGCATCATATTCCAAAAGAGCCGGATTCGACGGCTTTACGTTGAAATGCTTCAGCTTTGCCTTCATCGTCGTGGAAAAGTGATCGTAGTTGGACGCATAGTCCTGCGTGTTTCCCAACGTGCCCCATACGCCGAAATGCAATACGAGGAAGACGCCCGCGATCGTCGCAAAGCGGATGACGCGGCGGAAGCGGAAGTCGCGACGCCGAATCCGACGCTCGAACCAAAAGGCAAAGAAAAGCGACGGCAGAGCCGCCCAAATCAGCGGAGAGCGAATCAGCCGGTACTCGACGTTGAACGGCACGACCAACGCATTCAGCAGCACGGCTGCGGCGATGACGCTCCAGGCGATCACGCGTCCGCGCCCGGCGCGGAAGCCCAGTGCAAGACGCAGAAGTTCGACCAGACACCAGCAGGAAAAAAGCATCTGACACAAATCCCATGTCACGAAAGCGAGGAATGCCGTCGCAAACAGAGGAATCCACTTCCAGGTCTTCGGATTCGCGTACGTCCAATACGCAAGGACGAGCGACATCATGACGAGCGGAATGCAGAATTCGCCGCGCACGAGATCCTGCCCTGTCGCTCGCGCGATCCCGGCAAGCGCGACCGCATGCAGAAGACCTGCGCCGACCGCCCATACGCGCGGAACGCGCAGAATCAGAAGCCAAAGAAAGATCAGCCCGGACGTCAGCGACGCCCACAGGCGTATCTGCGCGCTCATCCATTGCGCCATGCGCGGATTGTCCTGATAGACCGTCTCCCGCTCCGTCGGCGGAGGATCCGGCGCGATCCATTGCTTGATGCGCCAGCCCCATCCCAGAAACCACTCCAACCCCATGTTCATCTGGGCGTAGGGCGGAACATCCTCCATTCCGCACAGCGTCGGATCGCTCGAGGGAACGCCTTTCCCGTTCGCAACGTCCTGCGCGTAGGAGAACATCATCGCGCTCTCGATGGTGAACGGCGAAAAATTCGCATGTCGGGTCGGAAGAAACATGCGCCAGTGCGGCAGACGAATGCCGAACGGCGCCACGCGGACGTATTCCATGCGCGGACGCTCCTGCTCCGGCACGTCGCGAATCATGGACGCTAGCTGAATCACGGACGTATTGTAATGGTACGTGCGCATGCAGAAGGACGCAAGCACGATCAGAAGAAACAGCGCGGCATTGACGATTCGACGACGCTTCATTGGTAGCGTTTCCTTCCCTGGCTGGAGAGGAAGCCCAGCTCCTCCCGATACTTCGCGACCGTACGACGCGCCACGTCGAGCCCTTTCTCCTTCAGCATCGCAGCGAGCGCCGAATCGGAAAGCGGGTGCGAGGGATCCTCCGCCGTCAGCGCGGCTCGAATCAGGTTCTTGACGGACGCGGTGGAGACGTCTTCTCCCTGCGCCGTCTGGTATCCCCCTGTGAAAAACGCCTTGAACGGCATGATTCCCCAAGGCGTGGCGAGGTATTTTCCAGCAATGGCGCGGCTGACCGTCGTCTCATGAATGCCCGCGCGCTCCGCGATCTGCTGCATGGTCATTGGCTTGAGATGTCCCGGCCCCTCGTCCATGAATTCGTACTGTTCGTTGACGATCAGCTCCGCGATCCGGATGATTGTTCGCTCGCGCATCGCAAGCGCTTTCTGAAGCTGACGGCCGTTGCTGAGCTTTTCGCGGATGTATGTCTTCGTCTCCTTCGGCACGAGCGGGTCGTCCAGCATCGCCACATAGCGGCTGGAAATCAGGAAGCGCGGCGCGGATTCTCGATTCGGCCTGATGATGAATTCGTCGCCCATGCGCTCGACGAAGGCCTCCGGTTCGATCACGCGCGGCGTCTCGGGCGACTCGGTCGCTCCCGGATGCGGATTCAGGCGTCGTATGTTTCTCAAATACCCTTCCAGCTCCGGAATAGAGATTCCCATATCCTTCGCCACGCGCGGCAGTCTGTTGCGGCCGACGTCGTCCAAATGGTTCCGTATGATCTCCGATTCAGGACTGGCGTTCAGACCCTTTCGCGCAAGCTGGAGAAGCAGGCATTCCTTCAGATCGCGCGCGCCGACGCCCGGCGGTTCGAACGATTGAACCAAAGCCAGCGCATCCTCCGCCGTATTCAACGAGCACGGCGTCGCCTGCGCGACTTCCGGAAGCACGCTTTCGAAGTAGCCCGTATCGCCGATGTTGCCGATGATCTGCTCCGCCGCGTAGCGCACGTCCGGGGAACAGTCGGAATATCGCAGCTGCTCCAAAAGCTGTTCCTGCAACGTCTCCTCCTTGGTGATGGAATCGAACGCGAAGTCATGGGAAGCGGCCTCCTCCTCGGAATCGCCGCGCTCGCGCATGCCGATCCATGAGTCGCCGCCGTCTTCCAGCAAATGTCCCAGCTCTTCTTCGAAATCGCTCCGGTTTTCGTCCATCGCGGGGAGATTCTCTCCGCTGTCGTTCTCTCTGGGGCGGAAACGATCCGGAGTCAGCATTTCGTCGATTTCTCCGTCGTCGGAGCCGTCGTCCGAATCGATTTCCGGCTCGGCCTCTTTCAACTCCGCCTCATCCGCGGGCTCCAGGAGCGGATTTTCCGCCATAGCCTGCTCGACTTTCGCGGAAAGCTCCATCATCGGCGCGGCAAGAAGATCCAGCGACTGCATCTGCACAGGAGACAGAATCTGCTCCTGTGCAATTCGTTGCCCTTGCTGTAGTCCTTGTTCCGCCATGACGCCTCGCGATATTCGAAAACGCGTTACTATATCGCAAAAATATCAATATTCAACCGATGAAAGCGCAATCCACTCGACAGAGGCGGAAAGTCGCTGCGCAAGAGGGACGCCTGTCTCCGCCCCTTTTTCACAAACGCGGGTTGCGTTTTCCGTCCAGCCATGATATATTAAGAAGATTTATGCATTCTTCAGCATTAAACAGGAGACACTTCCGCCATGTCCGAAATGCCCAAAGCCTATCTTGCTTCCGAAATCGAAGACAAATGGTATGCCGAGTGGGAGGCGCGCAAGCGCTTCCACGGCGTTCCCAATCCGGACAAGAAGCCGTATTCCATTGTGATTCCTCCTCCCAACGTGACCGGCATTCTCACCATGGGGCATGTCCTGAACAATACGTTGCAGGACATTCTCATTCGCTGGCATCGCATGCTCGGAGAAGAAGTCTGCTGGTTCCCCGGCACCGACCACGCCGGAATCGCCACAGAGGCGCGCGTTGAAAAGCATCTCCGCGAAACGGAAGGCATCGGCCGAGAACAGCTTGGCCGTGAAGAATTCATCCGCCGCGTCTGGGACTGGCGCAAGCAGTACGGCGGCACGATCATCCGCCAGCTCCGCAAGCTCGGCGCAAGTTGCGATTGGGATCGCGAGCGCTTCACCATGGACGAAGGTCTCAGCGACGCCGTCAAGAAGGTTTTCGTTCAGCTGTATGAAAAGGGCTTCGTCTACCGCGGACGCCGCATGATCAACTGGTGTCCCAAAGCGAAAAGCGCCCTTTCCGACGAAGAAGTAATCTACAAGGAGGCCAAGGGGCGTTTCTACCATTTCCGCTATCCTCTCTCCAACGGAAGCGGGTTCCTCGTTGTCGCCACGACCCGGCCTGAAACAATGTTCGGCGCCTCCGCCGTCGCGGTCCATCCGGACGAGCCGCGCTACAAGAGCCTGATCGGCAAGACCGCCGAGCTGCCTCTGACCGATCGGAAGAGTCCCGTCATCGCCGACCTGCACGCCGACCCGGAGAAAGGAACCGGATGCGTGAAGATCACGCCGGCGCACGACCCGGACGACTTCGAAGTCGGAAAACGGCACGACCTTGCGTTCATCAACGTCATGAACAAGGACGCCACGATGAACGAGAAGTGCGGCAAGTACGCCGGTCTCGACCGCTTCGAGTGCCGCGAGCAGGTCGTCCGCGACATCGAAAAGCTCGGCCTTCTCGAAAAAATCGAAGACATCGTCCACAATGTCGGATACAGCGAACGCGGCGGCGTGCCCATCGAACCGATCATCAGCGAGCAGTGGTTCGTCCGCATGGACGAGCTTGCCAAGCCTGCGATCGAAGCGGTGAAAACCGGGGCGATCAAGTTCTATCCTGAACGCTGGGCAAAGACTTACTTCCACTGGATGGAAAACATCAAGGACTGGTGCATCAGCCGTCAGATCTGGTGGGGACACCGCATCCCTGCGTGGTACCGCGGCGACGAACTGTACGTTGGCGTGGAACCGCCGCAAGGCGATGGATGGACGCAGGATGAGGACGTGCTTGACACGTGGTTCAGCTCCTGGCTTTGGCCTTTCTCGATCATGGGATGGCCGAAGGAGACGGAAGAGCTCAAGTACTTCTATCCGACGAACGATCTTGTGACAGGTCCGGACATCATCTTCTTCTGGGTCGCCCGCATGATCATGGCAGGCTACGAATTCAAGAACGCCCTGCCCTTCCGCAACGTCTACTTCACCAGCATCATCCGCGACGAAATCGGACGCAAGCTCAGCAAGTCGCTCGGCAACTCGCCCGATCCTCTAGAAGTGATCCGCACTTATGGCGCCGATGCGCTCCGCTTCTCCATCGTCTACATCGCTCCGGTCGGCATGGACATCCGCTACTCCAACGAAAAGTGCGAAATCGGACGAAATTTCGCCAACAAGCTCTGGAACGCCTGCCGCTTCCGCGCCATGCAGGGACCCGTCTCGCACTCCTTCCAGTCGCTCGCCGTCCCTGTCGACAAGCTCGCGCCGGAAGAGCTCCACCTGCTCAACATGCTGGAAAAGGCCGTCCGCGGCGTCAACGAAAGCCTCAAATCCTTCCGCTTCCATGCCGCCGTTCACGACGTCTATGATTTCGTCTGGACGGAATTCTGCGACTGGTTCGTCGAATCCTGCAAGCCGCGTTTCCGCGCCTCCGAAGAGAGCCGCGCGCAAGCGCTTCAAGTCCTCGATTATGCGCTTTGGAAGCTCCTGCGCCTGCTCCACCCCTTCATGCCATTCGTCACCGAAGAGCTTGCGCATCGCATGGGCTTCCTTGCCGATGGAGAATCCATCATGACCGCCGCCTTCCCGTTGCCGGGCGAAACGGATCTCCCGGAAAATGCGGACGCTGTCTCCGCGCTTGTGCGAGACGAATATGCGCTGGTCACGGCCGGACGCGGACTGCGCCTTGCAAATGGGATCGCTCCAGGCAGAAAGGTTTCCTTCCACATCAAAGCGGCTTCCCCCGAGATCGAACGTTTCCTGATCGCACAAAAGATTTCCGTAGCTTCGCTGCTCAACGCAGACTCCCTGACTGTGGGACTGGAGGACTACCA
>CAZAAM010000077.1:0-9385 GCA_964483055.1 uncultured Victivallales bacterium | reverse complement strand
GCTGCTCGACGGTTCGGAGATTCTGCTCGAATGCGGCGGCCTGCTCGGACGTTGCATTCAGCATGAGTTGGATCATTTGAACGGCATCGTCTTCGTGCAGAAGGTCGCCGATCCGGAGTATGCGGGAATTGAAAAGTCCGTCAACAAGCTGATACGCAAAAACGGTCCCAAGAACTTCCGAGTCCGCCGTCTGGTCTAACGCTGCATATGAACTTCTTCCGCACAGTCGTCGCTCTTTGTTCCGGCGTTCGCGTCTTCCCCGCGCTTGCGCGCGGTCCGGCCTGGCGCGCTTTCCTGCACGTCTTTCTGACTATGGCCCTTGTTTCGCTTCTGGTCGCTGCGCTGACGTCGTTCGCGTCCTGCGGAACGATCGCGCAGCGTGCGGATCGCTTCTTCAAGGAAACAGGCGGCGTCGCGATCCGCAACGGAGAGCTGTTCTTCTTCGATTCTCCGGACAAGGCGCAGCTGTTCACCATGTCGGAGGACTTCCGCATTGCGGCCTATCCGCACCGAACGTTCCACCTGTCCGACATGCAGTCGATTCCCGGCGACTGCGGACTTTTCTTTCTCCCGAAGATGCTGTACTTTTGGATGCGCATCGAACCGGATTCCTTTCAAGTCGTGTCCATTCGTCCGGAAGAACTGCAGGCTCTCTTTTTCCCCTCGTCGGAAAACGAGAAGACGTTGTCCTCCTTCTATGACGCGATACAATCCAGAAAGCACGCGCCCGTGTCCGGCGCGGAACTCTGTCAGACGATGGCGACCAGCATGACTTCTCCGCAGGAGGAGACGGACGGATCCGCTTCTTCTTCGGATTCGGTCGGATCGCAGTCGGAAACATTCGTATTCAAGGATTCCGCCGCCGCCGTGCAGATCGCGCTCGCGGTGAACTGCGCGCAGATATTCATGACGTACTTTTTCAAGCCTTTGCTTCTAATCATGATGACGGTGTTCTTCTTTTCGTTGGTGCAGTATCTGCGCGCGGGCGTCCTGCCGAAGCGCATCAGCTACTCCGCCGCGCTGAATGTTTCCGCGTATGCGGTCATTCCTCCGTATCTGATCGCTTCGCTCTTTTCCGTCCTTTCCCTGCCGTGGCCATCTTTCGACATGGCGTTTCTCATCGCTTATTTTCTCTATCAGATGTTCGCATACGTCACGGTCCTTCGCGACCTCAACCCGGCCGGCCCCGGCGGTCGAAACGACATGGACGGATTTTAAGGAGACGAATCAATGGAACCGAAATTCGAACTTTGCCGCATTCCCAACTGGTATCCTCGCCTGTCCGTCTATTCCCTGCCTGCCGCATTCGTATATCTTCAGGACATGGAGATACAGGCTCTGGAGAATGGCGACGCCAAATCCGCCATCGCCAAGGGCGTGATTGAACGTCTGGACACGACGATGAACAAGTTCCCGTTCACACGCTTCGTCTGCGTTGATTTGGTCGCGCCGACTGATACGGATCGTTTCGCCCAGAAAAACGGCGCAGTGCGATCCGCCAGGAGCGCGTGGTCGATTCTCTGCTCCAGCGCCAAAGTGCGCAACTCCGCAAAGCGCGGAGAAGTTTCCGCGATCTGCGTGCGTCCGTTCCGGCGCATGGATCCGGCGCGCGAGTTCCGTCTGTTCGTCAAGGACGGCAAGCTGAAAGCGATGAGTCAATACTGGCTGACGCGCCACTTCCCGCAACTGTTGAAGAAGCGCGAGCATTACTGGAAGCTCGGACAGGACTTCGTCGATCGAAACTTCTGGTGCTTCCCGGAAACGGATCTTGCCATCGACATCTACTTCACCTCGTCCGACGAGGTGATCGTCAACGACTTGAATCCGTTCTGCCCGCCGACGGATCCCTTGATGCTGAATACGTGGGAGCAGGACTGGCGAATCACGCACGGTCTCAAGATCGTTCCTCCGCCGCATCAGCTGAGCGGCGATGTGACCGTGTCCTTCTGACTGCGCGCCGTCGTCGGCTTCGCAAAAGCGCGAAGAGCCTCTGCAATGCGCTTGGAGGCTTGTTCCAGCCGACTTTTCGCCTGCCGCCGCGCCGCCTTGTCCCGTCAGGCGAGAGCTCGGACGATTCGTTCGAGGGACTTTCGCTCTTCGAGCATGCGCCGAACGACGCGCAGTTGCGCGCGGCATCGTGAAAGATTTCTGCCGGGTCGATCGATTCGGAAATAGATGTCTCCGTCCAAATGATCAGTCAGGAAGCGCATTGCCAGTTCGAACGCGACGCACGCGCCGGCGATTGGCATGAGGTCGAGCTCCGCATGCGTCGGCATGTCGCCCCAGCCTTTTCGAAATCCGCGCGCCGCGGCCTCGAAGAAAGGAATTCGAACGTCGGCGAGGATCGGATCGTCCGCATCGTCAGAGACCGGACTGCATGCGGCGCGGACGAAGTCCCCGAAGTCGTAGAGAATCGAGCCTGACATGACCGTGTCCAAATCGACGACGCAAACGGCCTTGTTCTCAGTTTCATCGAAAAGCACGTTGTCTGGCTTCGTATCATTGTGGACGATCCGCAAGGGGATTTCTCCGCGTTCGAGCGGTCCGGCGATCGCATCCGCAAGGAAGGAGAGCGAGCGGATTTCAGCGACTTCCCTTTTCACTTCGCGGGCGCGCCCGCAAATGTCGCGCTCCGACGCCTCCTCGCATGCGCGGAGACGCCGAGGCGCATCGTGAAAATGCGGAATGACTTCATGCAACGCGGGCGGCGGAAGATCGGACAGGTTGCGGACGAATTCCGAGAAGGCGAGCGCAGCTTCGCATGCAAGCGCGGGCGAGGGCAGGGCGGAAAAGCTCCGCGTCCGCTCCTCAAAACGGCAAAGACGCCATGCGGATCCGTCCGTCCCATGCGCGACGAATCTTCCGTCTGAAGCGGGCAGAGGCGTCAGAACGCGACGGCAGGAGAATGGAGCGGTTCCGATCTTCCGACGGAGATGTTCGGTCACGCGGACAATGTTTTCCATAAGGGCGTCGGGATGTGGAAACACGGCCTCGTTAATGTGTTGAAGAAGCAGGGCTCCGCAGGGAAGAACGACGCGGAATGTCTCATGAATATGACCGTTTCCGAACGGCGCGACGTCGCAGGCTCGAACGTCGAATCCGAACTTGCGGAGAATGCGTCGAACGTCGTCGGCGGGCGGATGCGGACGCGTCATGCGAAGAGATCGGCGGGATAGATTCCCGTATCGATCAATGCCCTGATTCCGGCTTGCACGTGCGGCTTGTCCTCGCGATAGGTGACGCCGAACCATGCGTCCTCGCTGGTCAGCGTTTCAATGGAGATTTCGCCTGCGCGAATCATGGTCGCCACGGCTTCCGGAAGATAGAATTCCGATTTGAGTTCCGTTCCGTGCGCGGCGAGGAAACGTTCGAAGAGGGTGCGAAGACCGGAAAGACAGGACGGCATGAAGCCCCAGAAATTCATAGAGACGATTTCGTCGCCGGAGAATCGCAGCGTTTTACCTCCATCGCCTTCCGCGACCGCGCCGCCATCCGGAGAACCGACTATTTTCGTGATTTCGGTCACGCTTTGAAGCGAACGGTCTGGCGCGACGTCGCAGACGCCGCGCGAAACGGATCCGAACTTGGAAAGCGTGTTGCGCAAAGGATATCCGACCATGAAGCCGCGATCGGGGAGCTTGTTCTTCGAAAGCGCGTCGCCGAGAATCGCAAAACCGCTTCGTCCGTAGAAGTCGTCCGCATTGATGACCGCGAATGGAGCGTTGCCAAGGAGTTCCGTCGCACAGAGAACGGCTTGTCCGGTTCCCCACGGCTTTTCGCGGCCTTCCGGGACACGATGCGGCGCTGGAAGATCCTCCAGACGCTGAAAGGCGTAGTCAATGCGGACGCGCTTCTCCCATTTCGCGCCGACGGATGCGCGGAACGCATCCTCGATATCCTTGCGGATGACGAATACGACGCGATCGAATCCTCCGCGCAACGCGTCGAAAATCGAATAGTCGAGCATGATTTCCCCGTTTGGTCCGATGGGATCGATCTGTTTCAGACCTCCGTAGCGGCTGCCCATGCCGGCCGCGAGCACGATCAAAGTCGGTTTCATTGCATGCGATTCCTTTCCTGACGCTCGGCAGGGACGCGCCGTTGCGTCGTTGAAGCTATGTCAGTTGAATAGTATACTCTGAAAACAAGGAAATTCAAGCAGACCCGCCTTGCAAATCGCGAAAAATAGGATATATTTTTCATCGCTTGGAGACATTTGCAGATTCAACACATAATTAAGGAGTTCAGCTATGATTTGGTTCTTCGCCGACGACCATTACGACGTTTCCCCTGGAAAACACATTTATGAATCGTTGCCGGACGATCTCAAAGCGCGCATTTCGTTTCATGAAAACGACTGGGCTCCATTGGAATCCGGCGAATGGGAGAAGAACTGCGAGCTTCTGATTCTCAACATGATCGCCGGAACATGCGAACAGCCGCTTCCCGGCGCGGGCGCCGAAAAGGCGGTGCGCGCCTATTGCGAGCGAGGCGGAAACATTCTGCTTCTGCATGGTTCGAGCGCAGCCTTCTGGCATTGGGACTGGTGGCGTCCGATCGTCGGCGAGCGCTGGGTTCGCGGCGGAGATCCCGACGGGGTCGAGCCTTCGACGCACCCTTATGACGTCTGCACGGTCGTCCCGACGAAGACGCGCCATCCGCTGGCAGCGAAGCTCAAGGCGTTCTCTTTGCCCAAGGACGAGATCTATATCGATTTGGAGCAGACGTCGCCGACCGTGATCCTGATGACGACGGACGTGCAAGGGAAGACGTATCCGCAGGCCTGCGAGGCGATTTCTCCATGGGGCGGCAAGATCCTGAGCTTCATCCCCGGCCATATTCCGGAGTGCACGACGAATCCGGGGCTTGTCGCGAATGCAGAGGCGATGATTCGCTATCTTCTCTGACATTTTGCCATTCCTCGAAGACGGAACATGGGGGCAGTCTCTTCATGTCCGTCTTTTTTACGGCGGACGAATGCGGTCCGTTGAAACTTTCCGCAACCGAAAAGACATAATGAAGCATCCTGTTGCATTCGCAAATTCTTCGGATTACACGCAGGAACGTCTGCGCCCGGCTCTGGAAGCCGTTCTCGCTCCGCAGTTCGCGGCGCGACCCGTTTCCGGAAAGTCCGTGCTGCTCAAGCCGAATCTTCTTGCATGGAGGAAAAAGGATGATCCTGCGAGCACGCATCCCGCCTTTCTTCTGGAAACGGCGCGAATCTTCCGCGATGCCGGCGCGACGCGCATTGCGATTCTGGAAAATCCAGCCGTTCAGACCGCCCCTGCGATCCTGCGTTCGATGGGGATCGCCGACGAACTGACGAAAATGAATGTCGCGTTTGCAAACTTTTCATCGTATCGACGTGCGACGGAGATCGACGGACTGCGCAATCACAACTTGGAAATCGCAGCGGAACGTCTCGAATACGATTGCATCGCCGACATCGCCAAGGCGAAGACCCATGGCATGATGGAGCTGACTCTTTGCGTGAAGAACTTATTCGGCTTCGTCAATGGCGCCGATCGCATTGCGTGGCATCTTTCCGTCGGTCGCGACTATGCTCGTTTCGCCGACATGCTTTTGGATCTCTATCTTCTGATTCGCCCCTCGTACAATCTCGTTGACGCGGTCGTCTGCATGGAGGGGAACGGTCCGGGCAGCGGAACTCCGACGGAACGCGGCATCATTGCCGGATCGACGGACGCGCTTGCGTTGGACGGCGCGCTGGCCCCGCTGTTCGGCGCGCCGGATCTCATTCTTTTGCGGCAGGCTGCGGAGCGCGGACTTCTTCCAGAATCCGAACTCCTTTCGCCGCTTCCTGCCTGCAAGCCTCTGACGTTCCCGGAGGGCGACCGCATGGCGCGCAATCAGGCGCGGCTCGGGGTCGGCATCCCATCCTTTCTGCAGAAGCCGCTGCATGCCGCGCTGCTGTCGCGTCCCGCGCTCAAGCCGATGCTTTGCATCGGATGCGGTCTTTGCGCGCGCGTCTGTCCTCCGAAGGCGATCGACATGGTGCGCGAGCGACCGTCGTTCCGTCTGCGCGACTGCATTCGGTGCTTTTGCTGTCAGGAGCTTTGTCCCAAGGGGGCGATCCGTTGCAGGAAGAGTTCTCTCATGCGTTTCGTGCAGGGCTTGGAACGCCTTCTGCGGCGCGGCTGATGCAGGCCCTCTGGAATCGGGAGCTTTCCCATTTCGGATGGATTGTTTTTGTCTGTAAATAGGAAATTCTTCAAAATCAAATGGTAATGCTTTTTTGGAATTTTTTGAAAAAAAACGAAGAAACCGTTTGACAATTTCAATCTCCGCATGTACTGTACGCCGTTTTTGAGGGGGGGAGTGTCCGTAACGCCATAGGAGATGCGAAAAATGGTTATGATCTGCCCGTACTGTGACATTGAAATCAACGACAAGATGATCGAAGCGGAAGACGGCTGCTGCCCGGAATGCGGCGCGCTCCTGACGCCATCGAACGTGTTGAACGAAGAGGACGAGGACAAGTACGATGACGAGTATGACGACGACCTGGACGCTGACTTCGGCGAAGGACGCGGCTCGGATCAGGAGTACGACGAGTTCGACGAGTTCCTGGAGGAAGAGAAAAAATACAACAAGCGCAAATGAACGCCCTCTTTTTTGATACGCACGTTCATTTGCCGGACCATGAAATCGACTGGAGCGCCTACCGTGCGCGCTCTGTCGCAGCCGGCGTCTCATGGCTTCTTTTTTGCGGTTCCGGCATGGAGCAGTGCGAGCGGATCGCGACGCTCTCCGATGCGGATTCGCGCGTTTTTTTCGCAGCCGGCGTGCATCCGCATGAGTGCGCAAAGGAAGGATTCGACTTGCCGGCGGAATCATTCAGCGTCTTCGCATCGCGGCCGCGTCATGTCGCCGTCGGCGAGATCGGCCTGGATTTTTATTACGGTTTGTCTCCGGAGAAAAGTCAGATTGCATCGTTTGCGGATTATCTGAATCTTGCGCTGAAACTTGACAAGCCGGCGATCGTGCACCTGCGCGACAAGGACGGATCGCTTCGCGCCTACGCCGCCGCCTTGGACCTGCTTGCTCCGTTTTCGCGTCAGGGCGGACGCTTCGTCCTTCACGCTTTCGCGGGGACGCCGGCTCTTGCGGATGAATTCGCCGAGCTTGGCGCATATTTCGGCGTAGGAGGAATGGTCACATTCCGCCGCGCGGACAACATTCGGGCGCTTGCCGTTCGCTATCCGAGCGATCGATTCCTGCTGGAGACAGATGCTCCTTATCTCGCTCCGGTTCCGCACCGGGGAGAAGAGAATCATCCGGCGCTGCTGCCTTGCACGGCGGAGTCGCTTGCGTCGTTGCGCGGCGTTTCTCTTGAAACTTTGGCGGAACAGGCTCTCGCCAATACGAAACGGCTTTTCCGAGTGGAGCTTGAATCAGCATGAACGCGGGGATGGACAGACTGCGCGGATGGATGCGCCTTTTCCGGATCGACGTCGTTCCTGCGGCGGCGGGACTCCCGCTTGCGGGCTTCCTCCTCGTCTTTCCCAAGGATCCGGCCGAACCCGTTCCGCTCATTCCCCTGACTGCAGCCTGCGTCTCCGCATTTTTTGCATTTTCGTTCGGGAGCGTCGCTCGCGATCTTGCGAGCATGAACATCGATGCGCGTTCAAATCCTTCGCGTCCGATTCCTTCCGGAGCGGTCGGCGTGAAGCAGGCGACTCTTGCATCGCTGATCGCGATTCTGTTCGCCTTGATTCCAGCCGGTATTTCCCTGGAGCTTCTGCTTTGCGCGATTCTTTTGGCGGGCGGGCGATATGTCGCCGCCTTTCATCTCCCGCCTGCGGATTGGAAGGGACGGCTGATTTCCGCGGCTCTTCCGGTCATCGCGTTCGCGTCCGGCGTTCTTGTCGCTTCGCCGCATTGGAAGTCCGGCTCCGCATGCGTTCTTGTTCCGCTGTTCGCCGCAGGTCTTTTCGCACATGCATGGGGCTTTGCGCGTTTGAACGCGGAAAAGCGTTCCTTCGCCAAGAAGCGTCCGGGCGGACGACTTTTGCTTTTAGGCGCGTTGCTTTGCTATTGCGTTGTTTTCGCCGTCGTCGCATCCACGCGCTTTCGAGGCTTCTCCGCAATCGTGTCAGGACTTCTTGCGGCTCTTTCCGGAGGCGTCTTCCTGATTGCATCCTTCTTTACGGCTCGTTTCGCCAAGGCGGGCGCGGTTCCGGCGATGATGCATCCATGTCTTCTTTTCGTTGCGCGCTTTCTTTTCCTGATTGAAGCTGCCGTCGCGGCCTCCGTCGGATGCCCGATCCTCGCGCTTGCGCTGATTCTTGCATGCGTCGTCCTTTTTCTTTTCGGACGTGTTTCCGGAGGAATGTGAATGATTCCCTCGGACGACTGGTTTGATATGAATGTCGATCCCCGACATGTCGCACGGGAGAGGGCGAAGGCGCGCGAACTTCGCTCCAGCGAATGGTGGCGCCGTCAGCTTGCGAAGGGGGTCTGCCACTATTGCGGACTTTCGTTCTCCCCGGAGGAGCTCACGATGGATCACATCGTTCCAGTCGCGCGCGGCGGTCGCAGCGTGAAAGGAAATGTCGTCCCTTGCTGCAAGGCTTGCAACAATCGCAAGAAGTACATGACTCCGGTCGATATGATCCTGAAGAAGCTGGAAGCGGAAGAGGCCGCGAAACGAAATTCCAACCAGGAGGAATCGTTTGGAGCGTCCTCTTCGGATTCCAGCGAACCGCGCTGATGAACATGCCGCATCGACAAGGCATGCGACTTTCATTTTCAAAAGCCTGTAATTCCATGCGACAAGTCTTCTTGCATTCTAGATTGCAAGAAGTTTTCATGGCTCGCGTCTTCGATGCAGCTCAACGCGTTCTTTTGAAGCTTGTCCGGCATGGTCTTCGCACGTGACGCGCAATTCAAAGGATCTTTTTTTCATGCTGTTGCGAATGATTTTCACAAGCTTGCGCGAAAAAGAAGAGCTTATTGGGATTTGCACCAGCCCCGCAGATCAAGAAAAAAGCGAAGAGAGCATTCAGTCGGTCGGCAAACGCATCCGAGCTGATAATTCCGTCTTTCATGCTTTCCGTTTTTCGCTTTGCGACTTCCAAGCATCCGTTTTTTTTGTTGGATTTCGTTATAAGGCGATCATCCGAAAAGACTTCCAGATATAGTGAGTGGCGACAAGGAAATCTTTTTCGCATCAGGCATGAAGCGCCGTCCATGAAAGGAATCTCCTTTACGGCGTCGCGTGCGTCTTATTCGTGCGGAGCGGCAGACGTGAACTAGCGGAGACGATGCCACTCGCAGACGGCGAAGTCGTCAGTCATGCCGGCGATCCAGTCCGCGACGGAACGATGGAGACCGTCGCGTTTCGCGCGCTCCGCGTATTCCG
>CAZAAM010000076.1:0-9418 GCA_964483055.1 uncultured Victivallales bacterium | reverse complement strand
TGAAGTAAGCCGATGGAAATGCCCGACATGGGAAATGCGCCGCGAGCAGGAACGGAAGAAAAGCCGATCTCCTTTTGGGAGGAGGTAAAACGCAAGCTCATCCATCTGAGTTCGTTCTGGATGGTCTTGCTCATCTGTCTCCCGTCGACTAGCAAGATCGTCCTCTTCTACGTCTTCTTCGCCTGCTTCATCCTGAATCTGCTCGTGGAGTTCGCGTACTCCCATCGCGTTCCGATCGTCACGCCGATCTACGACTTCTTCTTCGGAAAAATGCTTCGCGGCAAAGTCCGTCCCGGACAGTGGGTCGTCAGCGGCGCGCCTCCGGTCTTCGCAGCCGCGGCGCTCGTCTGCCTGCTGTATCCGTGGCAGATCGCGGCGACGGCGCTCGGCGTGATGCTTCTGGCGGACACCGCCGCCGCGCTGATCGGACGCCGCTTCGGAAAATGCAAGATCAACGGAAAGACATGGGAGGGATTCGCCGCGTTCTGGGTCTTCGGCGCTGCGTTTGCAAGCGCGATGCTTTGGTTCACCGGCTATGTGCGAGACTTTCCTGCCGTCGGCTGGATGATTCCCGTCGCACTTCTTGTCGCCGCATTTGCGGAACTGTTCGAAAAACAGCTGCTTGTTGACGACAATCTTTCAATTCCCTTCCTTGTCGGACTTCTTCTCTGGCTTCCGCGCGTTCTGCTGTATCCGCCCGTCTGATCATCCGTCCGCGAGCGGACTCCGCTCAAAGAACGATTCCGGCAAGCCCCTTCAAGTAGCGTCCTTCCGGAAACGCGGCGGAAACCGGATGATCCGGTCCTTGGGAAAGCCAATGCGTGATCCGGAAGTCCCGCTTCGCATCCGCCGCCGCGGAATCCACGACCTGACGAAACAGAACGGAATCCATTGCGCCGGAGCAGGAAAAGGTAAACAGTCTTCCACCTGGTCGGAGCAGCTTCATCGCTAAAAGATTGACGTCCTTGTACGCGCGCGCCGCCTTCTCCCGTTGCGATGCGTTTTCCGCGAATTTCGGCGGATCCAGAATGATCGCATCGAACGTTCTGCGGGAATCGCGACACGTCCGCAGAAAATGAAATACGTCCGCCTCCTGCGTTTCAAATGCGTCTGGAGAAAAGCCGTTCAATTCGGCGTTCTCACGCGCGAGAGCAAGGGATGGTTCGGAGGAATCCACGTTCAGGACATGCCTCGCGCCGCCGTGCAAGGCGGCAAGGCCGAATCCGCCTGTATAACTGAAACAATTGAGAGCTTCTTTCGCTCCAGCGCAAAGCGAACCGACCAAACGTCGGTTTTCCCGCTGATCCAGATAGAACCCGGTCTTGTGTCCCGTCATTGGCGTCATGCGGAAGCTGACTCCGTTTTCTTTGAATTCAATGACCGGAGGAAGCGGCTCTCCCGCCAGATGTCCGACTCGCGGCGCAAGGCCTTCCTTCGCCCGGCTGTCGACGTCCGACCGCTCGAGCGCGCCCTTCGCGTACTTTAGAACGACGTCTGCGATCAAGGATCGGAAGCGCTCCGTTCCGGAACTGGTAATCTGGCACACGGCGTAGCCGGAATAGATGTCGACGACAAGACCGGGCAGGCCGTCGGATTCCGCGTTGATCAGACGCCATGCATCCGGAAGAACGCCGCCGAAAATCGCCTTGCGCAGTTCGAAGGCCTCTGCAAACCGTTTGCGGAAGAGCTCCTCCGCATCGAATCGCATTTCTCCGAACGACCACATCTTTACGCGAATCAGAGACGACGGCGAATACGCTCCGTAGCCGAGAAACGCCTTGCCCGCGCTGAAGACAGCCACCGTTTCGCCTGGTTCAGGAGCCCCGAAAACATTTTGAATCGAACCGGAAAAGATCCAAGGATGTCGGCGCAGGACGGAGCGTTCGCGTCCATCCCGCAACACGACAATCTTGTCGTCGTCCTTCATCATCGTTCGTGCGTCTCCTGCGGCTCGCTCTTCGTTTCGGCGGAGATCGCCGGGCGACCGCCGCGCAGCTTTGCGATCGCTTCGCGGATCTCCGGCGAAGCGTTCTTCAACGCCGCCTCCGCTTTTTCGTCTGAAAGACGGCGATAGACGATGTAGTTGCCCGGGCGTCCGTCCTTGTCGAATTTCTTGATGCGGCTTCCGACCTTCGCCAGCCATGCGCGGGCGTCTTCCGTGGAAAGCGAGAGAATGCCGTTTGAATCCACGACGGATGCGTCCGTCAATTCATTGAAGAAGACAAGGGAGATCGTTCCATCCTGCTCCGGCTGCAGGAGAAAGAGAAGCCATCCGTAGCGTTTCTTTTCGTCTTCCGTTTTGAAAGAGACATAGGTTCTCCCGCCGATTTCCGCCAGCGTGAACGGGACGACGGACGCATCGTCCTGCAGTGGAACGAACGCATAGTGATCATCCTGCAGGGCTACATAATAGGAATTGTCCGCGCCCGTTTGAGCAAGCGTCCAGACGCCTTCCGGAATGACGAACGATCCCTCGTTCTTCGTAGAAAGCGGGGTCTTCGACGGCTGGCACGCGAACAGAAGCGGAAGAAGCAGCATGGCGAAAAGAATCTTTTTCATAAGAAAGCCTCTCAGCGTTTCAGTTTCCTCCTAACTTAACGTCAAAGCCGCGTTTTTCAAGGCGACGACTTTCTTTTTTCCTGAAAATCGCTTGCCGCAGATCCTTTGAACGCGCGGATGAAGCTCCTTTCCTTTGCAAAGAGTTCTATTTGGAACGTCTGCGCGCGATCCGGCGGTCGCAAGATCCGAATCAATCGGTCCGCGACTCTGCGGAAGCGATGAATCAAGAAAAGCAAAGGCGTCCCCAACGGGACGCCCGCAAATGCAAAGAAAAAAGCGAAAAGAACAACCGATGAGCGCACTTTTTCTCGGCGCATGGAATTGCAATGAAAACAGCCGTCATGCGCAAAAAAATTCCGGAACGCGAACGAATCCCTGATCGAGATTCATTCCTTGTTCCGGAATTGAAGCGCGCTGACGAAAGCGTCAGATGCGTCGAATGGCGTTGATGGCGTCGCGCAGCTCCAATGCCGCCGCTCTCGCCGCTTCGGCGAAGTCAGGGCCTTTGGAAGCATAGATGATTCCGCGCGAGGAATTGATGACAAGTCCTGTTCCATCGGCGGTGAGACCGTTTTTCAAAACGCCTTCCAAGTCGCCGCCCTGCGCGCCGATTCCCGGCACGAGCAGCGGCGTGTCGCCGACCCGCTTGCGGATTTCGCCCAATTCAGCGGGATGCGTAGCGCCCGCGACGAGCAGGACGTTTCCGTTGTAGTTCCACTCCGTTGAAGCGATCGTAGCGATGCGTTCGTAAAGCTTCTCTCCTCCGGCGAGCTCCAGCTCCTGCACTTCTTTGGAGCCAGGATTCGACGTGCGGCAGAGAATGACGACGCCCTTGTCCGCGCAGTCGAGGAACGGCTTGATCGCATCCATGCCCATATACGGGTTCACGGTGACCGCATCCGCGCCGTAGCGCACGAAGGCCTCGCGCACGTAATGCTTCGTGGTGTTTCCAATATCCGCGCGCTTGGCATCCAGAATCACCGGAACGCCGGGCGCGAGCTCATGAATGCAACTGATGGTGGCGGCCAATGCATCGTCCGCCTCCATCCCCGCGTAGCAGGCGGCTTGCGGCTTGTAGGCGCAAACCAAATCCTTCGTCGCTTCAATGATCGCACGGTTGAAATCGAACAGGGTGACCCCGTCCGGCATTTTCGCCGGATCGGGATCCAGCCCGACGCAAACGAGCGAGCGGTTCGCCGTCCAGACGGCGCGCAGCATCTCCATGAAGGAAGACATCGGGACTCTTCTCCTGTCAGTATTCGATTACTTCTTGCGTTCGAAGAGGGAACGAATCTTGGCGCCGGTGGTTTCCACAAGATGCTGATCCAACTCGGCGCGCTTCGCCTTCATCGTCGGATAGCCTTCCTTGCATTCCTTCAGGAAGGCCTGTGCGAATTCGCCGCTTTCGATACGCTTCAGAGACGCCTTCATGCGCTCCTTCACGTCCGGGGTCAGGATGAACGGACCGTTGAAGTATTCGCCGAATTCCGCCGTATTGCTGATGACCTTGTTCATGCCGGCGATGCCATGCTCGATGATGATGTCGACGATCAGCTTCATCTCGTGGACCGTCTCAAAGTACGCCATCTCCGGCGGATAGCCGGCCTCGGTCAGGACTTCGAATCCATAGCGCATCAGATCGACGGCGCCGCCGCAGAGCACGTTCTGTTCGCCGAACAGGTCTTCATAGGTTTCTTCCTTGAAGGTGCAGCGAAGCACGCCGGCGCGAGTGTAGCCCTGCGCCTTCGCCATCGCCATCGCCGTCTCGAACGCATGGCCGGAAGCATCCTGTTCGACTGCGACAAGACCAGGAACGCCGAAGCCGGAAAGGAAGGCCTTGCGCTCTTCCGTCGCAGGCGCCTTCGGAGCGACCATGATCACGTCGATGCCCTCGGCGGGGACGACGCGCTTGTAGACGACGTTGAATCCGTGCGAGCAAGAGAAGGTCATGCCGGGCTTCATGTACGGGGCGATCTGCTTGTTGTAGACGTCTTCATGCAGTTCGTCCGGAAGAAGAAGATGGACGATGTCGGCCTTCTGCACGGCCTCTTCGATCGGAAGAACGAGGAATCCGTCCGCAACGGCGCGATCGAAAGACGGACCCTTGCGGGCGCCGATGATGACGTTCACGCCGGAATCGCGCATGCACTGACTCTGCGCCGTGCCCTGGCTGCCGTAACCGATCACAGCCACTGTCTTTCCTGCAAGAATTCCCATGTCCGCGTCTTGATCGTGATAGATCTTAACCATGATGCACACTCCTTAAAACAATTCTTTAGAATGGATGCAATGCAGCTTCTGTCCGAATCTGCGATTTTCTTGATGTTTCGTTCATCTTGTAAATATACCATGAAATCGAACTTTTGCAAGAAAAAATTCACCCCGGCGGTCTTGAAAAAAGCGTTCTCCGCATTATTAGTATTCCGTTATGCTGAACCTTCGCGACATCGATTGGAATGACGACGCCCTTCCCTTGACTTTGGACCGGATGGGCTTCCTCGCAGCGCCCGGAGAGGATCGCGCCGCCTGCCTCGCGCGCGTCCGTTCCGTTTTGCAGGCGCGGGACGAGCTTCTGAACCGTCAGGACGACATGGAGTCCCTCGTTGGCTTCCGCACAGGAACCGTCGTCCCGATGGAGGAGGAAGGACGGTCCGCGGCCATGGAAAGGACGGATCGTCTCTACGGGTTCCGCGCAGACTGGATTCCGGCGTTTTATCCCGAAAAAGGTCTCGGCGCGCTTTGGGGCGGCTGCGCTGCGGAAACGGAGTCCGGATGTCCGGTCTTCTTTCTTCGCAAAGAGTTCCGCAACAAAAAAAGAATGCTGATCTATGGGAAGGACGAACTTCTGGCGCATGAACTCTGCCACGCAGTGCGCGGCGCGTTGAACGATCCTGTTCCGGAAGAGCTTTTCGCATACGGGACTTCTGACAACGCCTTTCGCCGTATTGCGGGCGACTGCTTTCGGAGCGAAACGGATGCGCTTCTCTTCCTGCTTCCAAGCATGATCCTTCTTCTGATTCAAATGCTTGTCTCGTTGAATCTTTTAAGCGTTCCCGTCTGGCCGTTTTGGATCGCAGTCGTCCTCTTTCCCGCATTTCTCATTCTTCGGAGCGTCGCCGGCCGCCTCGTCCTCCGCAAGGCGAAACGACGTCTTGCCGCCATGGGCTTTTGCAATGCCGATGCCGTTCTTTTTCGTATGACTTTTTCCGAAATCAAACAACTTGCAAAAACATCGCACATGCCGGACGCGGATCTGCGATTCGTCGTTTGGAACGCGCGCTTCCGAAAAGGAGAAATTCACGATGACAAAGCTTCGCGAACTGACCGGATTCCTTGACGAACTTTTGAATCTCAAGGCGTTTCCCGACGACCCTTCGAACAACGGACTGCAATTCGAAGGCGGTTCCTCTGTCGAAAAAGCCGTCTTCGCCGTCGACGCGTGTCAAGCGACATTCGATCTCGCCGCCGACAAGGACGCTGACTTCGTATTCGTTCATCACGGACTTTCCTGGGGTTCGGGCATCCGACGAGCGACCGGACTTCTGGCAAGCCGCTTGACTGCGCTCGCTTCGAACGGAATCTCTCTGTACGCCGCGCACGTGCCTCTGGATGCGAATCCCGAATTCGGACATAACATCCTGCTCGCTCGCATGCTCGACCTGCAGAAAATCCGCCCTTTCGGCCTTTATCACGGACAGCCCATCGGATTCGCCGGATTCCTGCCGAAGCCGCGTTCGATCGCCGGAATCGCGAAGATCATGGACGAGAAGCTGCCATCCTCCGGACGATTTCGCGCGATCGGAGAACCCGAACGAACGCAAGTGCGTTCCGTCGCCGTGATTTCCGGCGGAGGAGCATGGCCAGAGCTCTTCGAAGACATGGACGACTTCCGTCCTGATCTTCTGATTACCGGCGAAGCGGGTCATGAGGTCTTTCATCCTGCCATGGAGGCTGGCGTCTCCATCCTGACGCTCGGACACTTCCGTTCGGAGACGCCCGGCGTTCTGGCGGTCATGCGAATCGTCGGAGAAAAGTTCGGAATCCAGACGGAATTCATCGATCTTCCGACCGGATTGTAATGTCTCCATTCCAAACATGGAAAGCGCGCCGCTTTTTTCGCATTCGCGCTTTCTTTTTTTAAAAAGCGCGTTATAGTACTCTTTTCAGTCACTGTGGAACATTCGAGCTTGGGGAGATATCTTCGCATATGAAAGACGAATCGCGGGAAGCGTCGTCCGGCTTTTGGAAAATCGGGAGCATGATCCGGCTCGCTCTGTTCATTCTTCTAGTCTGCGCCGTCGCGTCCCATTCCAAAGAAGACCTGTACCTCCTTGACGGCGGCATGGACGAGCCGGTCGTCTTCCGCAACTGGATCGGACTTGCAGGAGCGCATGTCGCTCGTGCGCTTTTCTTTCTGTTCGGACTGGCCGTCTATCCCTTGCTTGCCGTGATCGGGCTCTGTCTGATTCGCACCTTTCTTCCGGGACGCGCCAAATCAGGCGGACGATTCGGCGCTGTTCTGGCCATGACGATTGGCTTTTCGATTCTATTCGCCATGCATCCGGAAAAATTCATCGTCGAGACGGATGCGCTCGGCTTGGGCCGCATGGAATCGACCGACCTCGTGCTTTCCGGCGGCGTCGTCGGTTCCAAGCTCGCCGCGCCTTCCGTTTCCGATATTTTGGAAGCGGGCCTGATCAAACGCTTCATCGGGGATGTCGGAACCATGATCGTCGCAGGATTTCTGATCCTTCCCTCCGCCGTCTTCCTGTTCATCCGCGACTGGCAGCCGCTGATTGCGGATGCTTTTGCAAAGTGGCGTTCCGGCGATGCGAGCGACAACTCAGAACGTGAAACCTTGAAGGAACTTCAGCGCCGCAAGCGCGAAGAGGAGGAAAAGGCGAAAGAGGAAGAGCGCAGAAGACGCGAAGAGGAGGAAAAGGCGAAAGAGGAAGAGTACGGAAGACGCGAAGAGGACGATGAAGTCGAACCGCCGCCTGTCGCACCCCCGGCGCGCTCCGTCGAGCCGGATTCCTCCAAGAAGATTCCTCCCGGTGCGGCGCCGATTCGTGACGAGGACGAAGAGACGCGCGAAAGGCCGGTCGATGATGACGACGGAGAGTATCGTGTCACTCCGCCGCGTCTGATTCCGAGCGGCACCGCCTAACCCGGCGCAGACGTTGCGCCGATTGCGCCGACGACGCCGTCCGCCCAGTCCTTCGCCTCCCGGCCTTCTGCGTCCGAACCGCTTTCCGTTGCGCCTTATGACGATGATGACGACGATGAAACCTTCGTCGAATCCGCGAGAGCTTCTTCCGCGTCTTCGCATCCGGCCATCGAGCCGACGCAGTTCGCGCACGAAAAGCCGAACTACGACCGTCAGAAGCCGGAAGGTCCGAGTTCCGACGCGTCCGCCGGCGGCGGCATCTATTGTCCGAACTTTCAGCTTCCTCTGCCCTTCCTGCTCGAAAAACGTCCGGACGCGCAGGAGGAGGACGCCGCGCACATTCAGGAGGCGCGCACGCAGCTGGACAATACGCTCCAGAGCTTCAACGTCGACGGACAGGTCAGCGAAATCACGGTCGGGCCTCGCGTCACTCAGTTCGAAATCAAGCTTGCGCAGGGCGTCATGGTGGAAAAGGTCACGCGCATTCAGAACAACATTGCGATGAATCTGAAGGCTCAGAGCATCCGCATTCGGGCGCCCATTCCCGGCAAGGACACCGTCGGGATCGAAGTGCCGAACAAGGTCGGCAGCATCGTCTATCTGCGTCCTCTTTTGGAATCCGCCGCATGGAAGGAATCGAAGTGCGCCATTCCGATCATTCTGGGACGCGACATCGCCGGTCATGTCATGATTCTCGATCTTGCCAAGGCGCCGCATCTCCTGATCGCAGGTTCGACCGGTTCCGGAAAATCCGTCTGCATGAACACGCTTGTCATGAGCCTGCTCTTCCGCTTCTCTCCGGCGCAGCTCCGTCTTATCATGGTCGACCCGAAGGTCGTGGAACTCGAAATGTATCGGCCGCTTCCGCACTTGATCACGCCGGTCGTGAACGATCCGAAGAAGGTTCCGCTTGCGCTCCGCTGGGGCGTCAATGAAATGGAACGCCGTTACAAGGTGCTCGCGAAGGTCAAGGCGAAGAACCTCGCCGCGTTCAATTCGCGCCCGATGGAAAATCCGCCCGTGATCGACGACGACGGCAAGGTCATTCCCGCCAAGCTTCCGCTGCTGATCATCATCATCGACGAGCTTGCGGACATCATGATGACCGACGCCAAGTCGGACGTCGAAACAAGCATCTGCCGCATCGCTCAGAAAGGACGCGCGGCGGGCATCCATCTTGTCATTGCCACGCAGACGCCCCGAAAGGACGTCGTCACGGGCTTGATCAAGGCCAATCTTCCGACGAAGATCGCGTTCAAGGTCGGCTCCAACATGGACAGCCGCGTCATTCTGGACAGCGGCGGCGCGGAAAAGCTCCTCGGCAACGGCGACATGCTGTTCAATCCTATCGGCGCTTCCAATCTGGAACGCGTTCAAGGCTCCTTCGTCTCCGACCCGGAAATTCAAAAGGTCGTCGACTTCGTCTGCGAACAGTGCGAACAACGCTTCGATACGGGCGTCGTCGCGGAGGCGGAAGTTCATGACGGCTCCGGCGACGACGAGGACGCCTCCCGTTCCTCGCATCGCCGCGGTTCCTCCTCCTTCGGAAACGATTTCGACGACGACGATGACATTTCCGCGCATCCGGGTTCGGATCTCCTCGACTCCGTCGCGGCGAAATATCTCCAGCCGGGCGACAGCGACCTGATGCGCAAGGCGTTGGAAATCATTATCAACGACCAGCAGGTCAGC
>CAZAAM010000075.1:0-9432 GCA_964483055.1 uncultured Victivallales bacterium | reverse complement strand
GCTGGATTCCGGAAAGGGAGCGGAGCGAAAACGCATCTTTTTTTTGACGCGAGACGGGGCGGACTGCATGGCGCCCGCACGCTCTTGACTTTAAACGCGGATGCTCTCACTGCATTCTTTCCCGATGAGCGGCGAGAAGCTTTTGCGAGGGTGGAAACTTGCGTGGCAGCTCGATGCGGCGTCCCTCCAAGCGAAGAAACTGCGACCGAAACGCCTCGTTCGTGCAGTAATCGCGTAGCGACGGTGCAAGAATCATGCGGAAGTCTTCGTCGAAGGAAATCAAATGCCGGTCGAAGGCCGCGTCGTACGTTGCGGAAAGGCATAGGCCGTTTTCCGGGTTCATGCGATTGTTCTTGTCCCGACTCCAAGGACTGATGTGGCTTGCGCGCAAAACCTCGCACAAGGGAAGCCCCGTCAGGCAACAACGATTCGAATAAAGCATGAGGATCATCTTTCGGAAGACGCTCTGATTCAGACGAACTTTCGTTTCACGCAGAGCCATGCGTCCTTCGGAGGAGGTTGGAAGAACGGCATCGTCCAATAGAAGCGGCGTTGCAGGAAGCTTGATGCCGGTCAGCTTGCGGCTCAGCTCGCCGGCATCTTCAGCTCGTTCTACGGACGCAAGCATGTTCCTCTCGCAACCGGAGATTGCGAGGAAACGTCCGAAGTCTTTGATTGCTGCAGAGCAGAACCCCTTCTCCCAGTAGCTCCGTCGGGGCGTATCGGAAAAGATTCCTCCGTCAGGCTTCCGCTGTTCCTTTCTGATGAATTCATGCAAAAGTTCCAAGCGGTCGAGATCGCGGACGTCCCAAACGGACTCGCCGGGCGCAAGAAAGTCGGTTTTTCTTTTCAGCGCATCCGTCAGGATGTCGATTGCTGTGACATAGGATGCCGCGGTATTGCTTCCGGGGGCATAGCGCTCCAAGGCGAAGCGGCGATAGTCGGCGGCGATGCGCGGGCGTTCAGATGATGCTGAGTTCGCGTTTATGTTCATTGCATCGGGATTCCTTCCTTAATGATGAGGGGCTTTTCAGAATGTCCGCCTTACAGGTGCGTCCTCCTATTCGGCATCATGAGGCGAATGACCGAGCGATCTATCCTTGTTTCCTGCATAGTCCGAAGGGGGAAAGCAGGTCGCGAGAAGCGAAGCTTATGCAACAATCGTTTCGCCGAGCGCGATGCGCTTTCCCAGTTCGAAGGCGTTGCGACAGTCGATCGGGAAACGCTTTTCGCGCACCTCGGCCTTGTGAACCGGATCGAAGCGACTGGATTCATAGCGGGAATAATCGTCGAACTGCCAAGTGTCGCACACGCAGAGCGTTTCCACCTCGCACGAAGAAAGGAGCATCTTCGCAAACGAGCGCGCCAACTTCATAAAGCGGTCATAGCCGTATTCTTCCGACTCCTCTTCCGTGACATTCATCGCATAGACGAACGCAAGCGGCATCCGATGGACCGCGAACGACCCCGGAGGATCGCTGTATTTCGTCAAAGGAAAAAGAAGCCGCTCCATGAAATTGCGAAAAAGCCCCGATTCCGCGCCGAAATAGACGGGCGACCCCATGACGATTCCGTCCGAATTCAGAAGCTTCTCCAAAATCGGCGAAAGCTCGTCCCGCACCGCGCAACGTCCGAGGCTTTTTCCGCCTTTGAGCTTGCATGCGAAGCAGCTGACGCATCCTGAGAAGTTGAGATCCCGCAAATGAATCAGTTCCGTCTCGGCTCCGGTCTCCGCCGCGCCATCCAGCGCGCATTGCAGAACTCGCGCCGTGCTTCCGTTCTTCCTAGGACTCCCGTTCACCGCATAAATCTTCTTCGACATGCCGCAACCTCCGATTCATCCATTCTCAGAAGCGATCGCCGCTCCAGTTTCATGCGCCGCGCGCATTATTCCTAAAAACAAGCAATAATATGCCCTGATCCGCGGCAAAGTCAAGCCGCGCGCCCGAATTGCCGTCGAAAATGCGGCATTGCAAATCCTCATTGCTTCCATTTCGAAACGAGAACGGTCGAAGCGGCGATCCTGCGGAAGAGGGGAAGGCTGACTTCGAATACGGCGTCGGCGTCTTCCTGCGACTTTGCGGAGGCTCCGACGCTGAAAGTGAGCATGAGCGCCTTTTCATCGCAAAGAATGAAGAAGGACAACGACCTCACATAGAGCTCCAGGCCGACGCGCTCCGTCTTGGAGAAATATTCGACCCAAAACGCCGGCGTTCCATCGATCGAAGTCGTTCCGCCGCGCCGAAGCGTCGCACCCCTCGGCAGAAAATCCTGCAACTCCTTTTCGTCAGGAAGATCGTCCGGATTCAGCATCTCGATAAGCTCACGAGTGACGCCGGGGGCGTCGTAAACGAGAATCATTCCGGAGACGAGGAGGTCGTTTCCCGACGGCGCATGAAAGGTCTGAACGATGTTGGGGCGGGCGGCTTCCTTCCGTTGCCAGCTTTTCGGAAAGGAGACGGCAGCTTCCAGCCCTTTCGCTTTCGGATGTCCGGCGATCGAAAACGGCTCTGCTTCTTCTTGTAAAAGTTCCAGAGCCAGCTCGCGTTTGGAGGCGTCGCCGGGAAGATCCGGAATGTCCGGAAGCGACTCCGTGCGGTTTGCGCGAAGAATGCCCGTTACGAGGGAATGCGCGACTCTGCGGACGTTTTCCGCATCGCTCCGCGTGCGATAGCTGCCATAGACGTATGCGAAGACGATTCTTTGCCGCACGCGAACGATGGAAAGCGAACAGACCAAGACAACGGGATTTTTCGTCGAGCCGAACGAGAAAACAGTCTTCATAAGAAAGGACCCGGACAGGAAAGCGGCATCCTCGCGGTCGACTCCGAGGGGAATCACCCCATCTATTTCGAACTCAGTCTCGGGAAGCGATTCGACAACCATACGCTCGAACTCCGCCTTTTTTCGTTCCACGATTTCCGGAAGTTCCTCGAACGACTTTCTTATCTCTGCCTTCATGGCCTGAAAATCGTTTTGCGAAATATTCGCATTCTTCAGCGCGGGAGTCTCGGCAAGAAGAATATAATGTTCGAATAGAGGCTCTTCGCCCGCGACCAATCGTTCGGCGTCGGCGCGTTCGATGAATCCCGTCAGGAATTTCACTCCAGGCAGCGCGAGTTCCTTTCGTTCGTTCAGAAAGGCGGGGGCGACGCTTTCCGCAGGCACGAATCCGCTTGGCGTCGGAATGACAATCTTGCGTCCGCCTACGGAAATCTCCGTTGCGCGGGCGAATCCGGCGAGCGTCGCGACGACGAAGAACAACAGAGCAAGGAAAAGGCGTCTCATGGATTTCATGGCATTTCTCTTTCTTTTTTCAGACGGCGCATCGCCAGCCTTTTTTATTCCCCAAAGATCGGTTCGAACGTGAGAATTTCGTTTTCAATGATTGCGCGAAGCTCATAATAGGAAACGCTTTTTCCGTTTTTGACCTTGAGCGTTCCCGGCTTCGCCAAAAGCACGGCTTCAGTAATTCCAGGCAATACACCGATGAGAGCATAGGAAAAAAGAAAGTCGTCGGATGTGAAAACGAGCTTCTGCGTGAAATCGGAAAGGACGAGCTTATGCTTCGTGCCATAAGCGGCGTCCTCCTTGATGATTTTTTCAACCGTGAAATTCCCCACGATGGAAAAGCCTTTCAATTCGGCAAGCTTGCGGTTGTCGATTGCCCAAACCGTATCAAAGACGCCGGAGAAAGTCGCTGTCGCAAGAAGCAGAAACAGCCTTGTCCGCATTGTTCCGATGAAATTCATCTTGATTTTTTCCTTTTCACTCTGGTCGGCCTTCATTCGACAGGAACCCCCAAGCTGCTCTAAGTTCATTGCAAATAAAACAATACATCGATTTCAAGCAAAAATCAAGCATTGTATTTGAAATGCCGTATCGCATTCCCGCATGCGCTCTGGAAACGACGAGAAAAATGAAGCGCACAGATATTGACAGACGCATCAACGCGATAAAAACAAGATGTTTTTCGGACGCCACGGCGGAAGCGCCCGGAAAAGAGAGAAAGGAGAACTGCATGAAAGCGAAATGAAGATGCGGAGGGACACGGAGACGGAACGCGTTCTTGCCATGAAAGAACGAATAAGACAAGGCGCATGGAGGCGCAACAACAAAAAAAAGCCAGTCCGCAGACTGGCTTGAAGTCAAAAAAATGGTGGCAAGGACCAGGATCGAACTGGTGACACAGGGATTTTCAGTCCCTTGCTCTACCAACTGAGCTACCCCGCCACTTCGGGATCAAACATCCATACTATACACCGCAATTCGAAAATTGCAAGTGGCGTCCCCAACGAGATTCGAACTCGTGTTACCAGGATGAAAACCTGGTGTCCTAGGCCTCTAGACGATGGGGACAGGATCTTGATTTTGATAGAGCTTTAAGATAGCATGAAAGAGAAATATTTCAAGCGCAAAAACGCAAAAAACAAAGAAAAATCATCGAATGATGCGAAAGACGCGGCAAAAGCGTTCCTTTCACCACGCAATTCAAGCGGGCATCATGCAGGACGACTTGGCGGAGCGCGGATTTTCCCAAATAAAAACGTGCGGAAAAACAAAAGAGGCTTTTCGTAAAAAAGACGAGCTCAAGTAAAAAACAGGGCAGGGGAGAGGTTTTTAAGCGAAACAAACGAGCTTCCGCGGCCTGAACTTCAAGAAAAAACGCGTATCGTGCGCTTTGTTCTCCATTGCATCGCCCGGGCGAAAACGTTTTTTTGTTCAGCAGGAATCATTCAAAAGCAGCATGAGATGCGGGAACCGATTGGAGCAATAAGCCTCGACGCCTTTTCGTTTCAATATAAATGCGGCGCAGACGAACGGGAGAGCGTCTGCGCCGCGAGGAGACAACTGAAAAGGGACTCTTATTTCACCGTATAGCCGCCGTCGACGGCGACGCCTTGTCCGACCATGAAGGCCGCGCCCGGCGAGCAAAGCCAAAGCACGGCGGAAGCGACTTCTTCCGGGCGTCCGAAGCGTCCGATCGGCTCGATGACCTCCTTAATCGCGCCAGTCTTGAGCATGCGTTCGACCATCGGGGTTTCAATGGTCGCCGGGCAGACGGCGTTGATGCGGATTCCCCGCGCGGCGTATTCGACCGCGGCGCATTTGGTCATGCCCAGTACAGCATGCTTGGATGCATGGTAGGCGACTCGACCGGGGAGGCCGATCAATCCGCCAATGCTGGAGCAGTTGACGATGGCATAGCCGTCGCCGCCCTGGCGGAGCATCTGCTTGAGTTCATGCTTCATGCAAAGAAACATGCTGCGAAGATTGACGTTGATCACGCGATCGAATTCAGCGGCATCGAGATCTGCGGTCTCTACGTCGTCGGGCATGATTCCTGCATTGTTGTACGCGCAGTCAAGCCGTCCGTAGGTCCTGACTGCAAAAGCGACCATATCCTCGACCTGACGCTCGTCTGTCACGTCGCAGACGACGGAGGCGGCCTCAAGGCCTTCCGCTTTGAGAGAATCGACGACTTCCTTCAACAGGCTTTCTCTGCGTCCGGCAAGGACGACCTTCGCCCCCGCGCGGGCGAAAAGAATCGCAGTCGCCTTTCCAATTCCGCTTGTCGCTCCTGCGATCAGCGCAACTTTCCCTTTCACGTCCATATTGTCCACGTTCTTCATTTGATTCATTTTAAAACTCCTTTGCTTGCAGAATCCTCGCCGGCATGTCTTCAGGCCGCGCGCTTCATTCGATCTTATGCGATTCCATTGCGTCGTTTTCAATGGAAAAAACAACGGTCGGATTTCCTGTTCCAAGAGCCGTCTTCAACTCTTCGGCATCGCGAAGGCGTCCCAGTCGAGTATAAGAGTACGGCGTCAGGAAGCTCTCATAGAAGAGAACGATCGTTGACGAACCGAAAAGCATCAGATCTCCACAATGGATTCTCCCCGGACGAAAGGCTTTTTCGGGGAGAGGGGATGAGAGATTGCAATACTTCTCGTTTTCATTGAGTTCCGTCATGACAACCGTCATGGGGAGCTGTTTCAAAAACGCTTCCGCAGCCGCATTCGACTCCAGCTCGGCGATGAAGGACTTTCCGCCGACTTCAATTCGAACCGCCGTATTCATGGATTCGGCGACATTCCTTTCCGCCGCCAGCGACGACAGCCGGACGGATGCAACAAGAGCGATTCCTGCCGCCGCAGCCGCTAAGGCTTTTGCGATTTTCCTCATGATTCCGTCTTTTTCGTTTTTCATTTCCGGCCCGATTGCTCCGTCGTCATGCGTCAAGACGAATAAGACGATATTTCTTCGAGCCGAAGCCGAGTCGATCCGAAGCGTCGATGACGCGCGTTCCTTTCAACGACTCCACGCGTTCCAGGAAATGATCACGACCGGGATCGGTCGACATTCGAATCAGATCCATGCAGGCGGCGTCAAGCGCCACGGGATCGGTCGAAGAAAGCACCCCGACATCCTTCATGCACGGATCCTCCGCCACCGCGCAGCAGTCGCAGTCTACGGACAGATTGCACATCATGTTGACGAAAGCGAGACGACCGCGAAATAATTTGACAATGGAGCTCGCCGCATCAGCCATGGCGTCGCCGAAGACTTCCGGCTCGGCCATGTGAAGCCAACATTCGTTCTGATCGCCCGTGAGGCCCCCGGAATGAATCAGCGCCTTGCCCTTGATTGAAGCGCATCCGATCGCCAGCTGCTTAAGCGCGCCGCCGTATCCGGCTGCCGGATGCCCTTTGAAATGAGAAAGAACCAGCATGGAATCATAGTTCATGAGATTTTTCCCGACATAATTTCTCTTCAGAATCTTTCCGTCAGGAATCGCAAGGACTGCATCTGGACCTTCCGCGTCCATCAAATCCACGTGAAAAAGCTTTGTCCATCCGTGTTCCGCGATCAGCCTGCGATGCTTTTCCGTAGAGTTTCGGGCTCCCTCGTATGCGGCATTGCATTCGACCACCGTTCCGCCGACCGCCTCGATCGCCGGACGCAGAAACTCCGGACGCAGATAGTTCTGATTTCCCTTTTCTCCCGAATGGACCTTCACGGCGACGCGTCCAGGCAAGGGAATGCCGAGAATCCGCTGCATGCGCGCCACGGAATCAGGCGAGATCTCCTTTGTAAAAAACACGGATGGAATCTTCTTCTCCGCCGCCTTTTCCGTCACGTCCGCCTTATCGGCCGCGAAGAGTTTCGCAGCTGAGGAAAGAGCCGCAAGCGCCGCCGCGCTCTTCAGAAAATCGCGTCTGCTCATGTTCATGTTGTCGCCTCGGTCATATTCGTTGTTCGCTTTTCATCGATTCGACTTCCGGGAATGCGTCACTTCAGATTCGATTCAAGAAAGACTTGAATCTTGTCGAAGGGAATCTTGTCGAAATTATCGTAAAGATCCGTATGACTTGCGCCGGGAACGATCAGAAGCTCCTTGTTGCCGCCGGTCAGCTTCTTGAAGGCGTCTTCGCCAAAATAGCGCGAATGCGCCTTTTCCCCATGAACCACAAGGCATGCGGAACGGATTTCGTCGCTATACGCGAGCAGCGGAGCGTTGAGGAAGACCAGAGCGGACGTCTTGTTCCATCCGCCGTTGGAATTCAAAGATCGAGGATGATATCCCCGCGGCGTCTTGTAATAGGCGTAATAGTCCTTGACAAACTGCGGCGCGTCTTCAGGCAGCTTGTCGGGAACCCCGCCGGCGAGCTCATAGAATCCGTTGCGCGCATCCTTCAGACGTTGTGCGTTCAAGCTTTTGCGCAGCTCGTAACGATCATCCGCGCTCATGGAATCGAAATACCCCTTGGCCGTGACACGGCTCATGTCGTACATCGTCACGGCGACGGTCCCCTTGACGCGCGTGTCGTTTGCGGCGGCATTCAAGGCGAGTCCGCCCCAGCCGCAGATCCCCAGAATGCCGATGCGATTCTCGTCGACGAACGGAAGAAGCGAGAGAAAATCGACCGCGGCGGAAAAGTCTTCCGTGTTGATGTCAGGCGAGGCGACGAAGCGCGGCTCGCCCGAGCTTTCCCCCGTATAGGAAGGATCGAAGGCGACGGCGACGAATCCGCGTCTGGCAAGCTCCTGCGCGTAAAGCCCGGAGGCCTGCTCCTTCACGGCTCCGAACGGACCGCTGACGGCGACGCCGGCATACGTTATTGCAGGATCGAAGTCCTTGGGGAGATAGAGATGCCCGGCCAGCTCCAGACCGAAACGGTTCTTGAAGCGGACATCCTGCGCCCTGATTTCCGGATCAATGCGGAAGACGCGCGTATCGTTTGCGATTGAATTCGTATTCATATTCTTTTCTCCTTTCGTGCTTGCTCCGTCGATTCCGAACGCGCCCATTGCGCAGAACAGAAACAACGTCGCGATTCCGATTCGTCTTTTCATGTCTAAGATTCCTTTCTTTGCGTCATTAAGAAGACTTGCAGCGGCTCGCCGTCAAGCCGGGTCTTCATCGTTTTTGCAGATTTTGCAGCCAGTCTCTCCTCGTTTTGACGACTCGAAAGGATCAGTTCCCCGCGCTTCGTCGCTTCATTTCATACAAAAGCCAATCCAGAGAATCGATTCTGTTCTGCTCCTCGTGCAAACGCCGGAGCAGGGCGGTCCGCTGACGCGAAAGAAGTCGAATCTGTTCGCGCATTCGTCCTTCCTTCCGCAGGCGTAAAAAGACTTCGACCGTCCTTGCATCACAGCCGGCGTCGTTCAGATTGCGGAGCAGATCTTCTTCTGCTTCCTTCTCGTCTTCGGCCTTTGTCCTTCGCTTCGCATTCATTTCCCTTCATTCATCCTTCGTTTGGGATTGTTCCATGTCAAACAAGCTATCACGTCATTCCGAAATGACAAATACTTTGTTTCGATATCCAGCCATGCTTGAAAAGCATGAAAGAACGCATTATAGTGTTTCGCGGCATGAAGAATCTTCCTAGAGAAACGAAAGACGAAACAAGGAGTGCAGGCAAGATGGAATTGAGAGTCCTGAGATATTTTCTTGCGACGGCCAGAGAAAGAAGCATCACGGCGGCTGCGCGGGCGCTGCACGTCACCCAGCCGACGCTTTCTCGTCAATTGCATGATTTGGAAGACGAACTCGGGCAAACGCTTCTCGTGCGGAGCAACCGTTGCGCCGAGCTGACTCCGGAAGGCATGCTCCTGCGCAAACGCGCGGAGCAGATCCTTGAACTGGTCGAAAAGACCGAGTCGGAATTCAGTTCCATGGGAGAAGTCGTCGCAGGCGACATCCGCATCGGCGGCGGCGAGACCGAGGCTATGAGCATGATTGCGGGAGTCATCCGCGAATTTCGAGAAGACTTCCCGGATGTGCGCTGCCATCTCTACAGCGGCAATGCGCAGGATGTCACGGAGCGCCTGGAGCAGGGACGGCTCGACTTCGGCGTTCTTATCCAGCCGGTCAGCCTGGAAAAGTACAACCGCCTGGATCTTCCCGCAAAAGACGTCTGGGGC
>CAZAAM010000074.1:5328-9434 GCA_964483055.1 uncultured Victivallales bacterium | reverse complement strand
CGTGGAACGATTCCGCATCCGCCTTGACGTGCCGTATTGCATGGTGGAAGAGTTCCAAGGATTCATCGAAGTTGCGCTGAAGTCCCGTCAAAATGAAGCCGCAGCGATCCACGTTGGAAAAGGTTCCCATCGACGATGCCAGGGAATACCACTTCGACTTGAGCTCCTCCGGCGAATATTGATCCGTTCCAAGCAGAGACATCCAGGAGAGCGCAAGCGCGAGCTGCTTTTCGTTCAACGTGCCCGCAGGAAATTCGTATTTGAGCGTAAAGCGCTCGTTCCAGTCGTTCTTCGTCGCATAGAAGTCCAAGCCTGGGCGAATCGACTCCTTGTGCAGATCGCGCGTGAAGTCCGGAAAGACCGGATCGGTCTCCGGCGGCGACGGAAGGGCGACGAAGCGATGAGCGAATTGAGAGAATCCCGGCATGACGGAAACCGGCGTGATGGGCGGCTTCTCCTGCGCAGCGAGATCCGAAGGCTCGCCGGTCCGCTTATAGACGATCGAATAATTGTCGCGAAAGTTCTTGCGCGCGAAAGCTGCAACGTCGGCGGCGGACAACTTTTCCTGTTCGTCGAGCATGCGAAGCTGATCGGAAAGAGAGACGCCGCGAATAAAGGAATCGAGCAGCGCGCGGCCTGCGTTTCCACGGTCTTCGGAAATGGAAATCAGGCTCATTCGGGCGTTGTTGACGACGGCCTTCGGAAGTTCCGGATCGAATTCGCCGTTCTTGAGCTTGTCCAGTTCCGCAAGGATCGCATCGCGCAACTGCTCCAGCGTTTGCCCCTGCGCAGGCGTGGCGGAAATGCAGAAGAGAAGCGCATCGCGCAGAGAAATCGTTCCGGCGTTTGCGGAAAGCGCCTTTTGGGGAAGAAGCAGGTCGAGGTCGAACAGACCGCATTTCCCGTTTTGAAGCACGGATCCCGCCATGTCCAGCATCATCTCGTTTTCAAGCGTCGGCTCGAAGCGGTACGCCATGAGGAGCTTTTCCGCGTTCGGTCCGACAACGTCCGCGGAACGAACGGAATTCTGAATCGGCTCGCGCGCAGAGGCCTGCGAGCGTTCGTCGGCGGCGGGAGACGCGTCGGCAGAAGGGCGCATCTTGTTGAAATACTTTCGGACAAGACGCATCGTCTCTTCGTAATCCAAATCGCCGGAAAGGACGAGCGCCATGTTGTCCGGACGGTAATGCTCTTGAAAGAATCGACGTATGTCGCGCATGGAGGGCGCCTTCAGGTCCTTCGGATCGCCAAGGATCGGCCGGCGGTACGGGTGTTCCTGAAACGTCAGGCGCATCAAGGCGTCCCACGCGCGGGAGGAATCGCTGTTGCGGCTGCGGTTGTATTCTTCGTAGACCGCCTCCAATTCCGTATGAAAGCGACGCAAGGCGATGGAAGCGAATCGAACGGACTCCAAGTAAAGGAACTTTTCCAGCTGACTGCGCGGAATGTCGCTGACATAGACGGTCTCGTCGTAGGAGGTCCATGCGTTCGTTCCATCCGCGCCGAGTCCGCGCACGAGCTGCCAGTATTCGTCATTGGAATATTGAGAAGCCTCCAGGGAAAGCGCATCGATCCGCTTGTACAGCTCTTCGCGCTCCTTGGGATCGCCGGACGCGCGACGCCGTTCGAAAAGCTCTTCGATTTCGTCCAAAATCGGCTTTTCCTTCTCCCAGTTCAGAGAGGCTATCTCCTCGTTGCCCTTGAACATCATGTGCTCGAAGTAATGGGCGAGCCCCGTCGATCGCGCCGGGTCGTCGGCGGAACCTGCGCGAACTGCGACATAGGCCTGAATTCGAGGCTCGCGCGGATTGCGGGCAAGAAAGATCTTCATGCCGTTGTCCAGCGTATAAATGCGGGAAGCGAACGGATCTCCTTCGAAGCATTCGTACCGTGCTCCGTCCTTGTCGGTTTCAGTGCGGACTTCCCATGCCGCGTGAGCGCAGACGCAGAGGGGAATCGCACACAGCGAAAGCAGCTTCTTCATGTCCGTCCTTTCATTTCAAAGCAGTCGCAGGCTCAAAGACCGAGCCCCTTGAGACCGCGCTTTAATGCATTTCCGGCATCGTCCAACGCCTTCTCAACCGACTCGCCGGCGCCGGAAAGTCCGGAGTCGTCCAGGAATTTCTTGGCGGACTCCCCTACTTGATTCAACGTCTGACCGCCGACTTCCGTAATCGGCTGGACGATTACGGTTCCGACCTGCACTCCGGCGCTCGCGAGCGAACTGAACGAATCCGTCACGATCGCGCCGATGAGGTTGTAGGTCAAATCAAGCGAGGTGATGCCTTCGTCCACGCCCCACGGTCCGCGCTGGCGCATGTTGACCTTGATCGGAACGCTGGTCGCCGCCCCTTTGATTGTCGTGGTCACGCAGACGTTTTCGAATTCAATCTTGTCGACTTGAAGCAGAATTTCCTCTTCCTGCTCGGCGAACGCGGAGGCTGCGGCCTGGCCGCTTCCGGACGATTCGTCGAAATTCTCTTCCTCCGCCTGAACTTTCTTAGTCAGAAGATTGACGAGCTCCTGCAGGTTGCTGTCGACAAAATTGCCTTCGTAGGACACATTGATATCGCGCAGCGTCAGCTCCTCTATGACGATCTTTTCTTTCGTCACGGTGCGCAGATCCACATCGACGACCACATGTCCAAGATCAATGGCGTATTCCGTCTTGTAGTCGCGATCCGAGGGATTTGCAATGACGAGGCCATTCAGTTCAACGCGACCGGAAAAGAGGGAGATGTCGATGGAGGCGATGCTCATGTCGACGCCTAGAACGCCCGGCGCGATCTCATTGACTGCGAACTTGACAATCGGATTCAAAAAGACGATCGCGAGAATCAGGACGACCAATAGGATTCCGAGCAGCCGCAGCGGCAACATCCAGAGCCAACGGAGGCGGCTCTTTCTCGTCCCGCTTTTTTCCGTCGCGTCATTCCGGCTTCTCTGCTTCGATTTTCCTGCAAACAGTGCCATGACCCTTTTCCCTTTTCCATGAAACACTTTTCTAAAAACAACGGACGCCGCCCGGGCGCGGCAATGCATCCGAACGGCGTTCCTCTGTGCGATGCGTTTCGGAGTTCGAAACGCGGACGGCGTCTGAAATCAGTTGGCCTTCTGAACCTTTCCGCTCCGAATGCACTGCACGCAGACTTTCTTCTTGACCGAACGACCGTTTTCAACGACGCGAACGGATTGGATGTTCGGCTCGAATGTGCGGGGAGTCACCTTCACGACGTGAAGACCGATTCCGCCCTTCTTCTTGGCAAGACCGCGGCGGATGATGGTGGCGCCTTTCATTTTTTTCTTGCCGCAAATTTCACAAACGTTGCTCATTTCATTACCTCCGAGATTCCGGCTATTCCTATGGTTTTTTTGTTTTCGATGGTATAAGCCGTATACTTTACATCCGAACCTGCGTTTTTTCAAGAGCGCGAAGCCATTTTCTTTTCTTAATCTTTTCGCGCATTCGCACAGGACGAAGCATCTCGCTGTCCTCCATTCTCCTTCGCTCCCGTCCCGGCAGACGAGCGGCGCGCCGAAAACCCAGCGGCAAATCCATGCATCTGCACATATCGGCGCGCATTTCGGCTTTTTTCTTTTTTTTGATTATTTTTCCGTTGAAATTCCCGCAGAAGACCGCTATCTTGCAAACGGAGGGAAACGGCGCGGCGGAGAAACGCCCCGCGCAAACAAAAAAAAGGAAGGGGAAAGCCGATGAAAGGCCTCACGCAAAAGCAAAAGAACATCATTGAATTCATCAACGATTTCATGAATCGTCAGGAGATGGCGCCAACCATTTATGAAATCGCGGAGCACTTCAAAATCAAGACGTCCACCGTCTTCGCGCACATCCGGGCTCTGCAGAAGAAGTCCTGCCTCACGCGCAGCTCCAAGGCGAGAAGCATCTGCCTTACGCATCCGAAGACGCGCACGCGTTTCCCATCCGGAGTCCATTCGATTCCGTTCCACGGCGCGGCCAGCTCCAAACAGGAGCGAGGACTCGTCTGCGACGCTGCGGCGTTCTCCAGTCTTGCAGAATCTGCGGGCGACTTCTACGGCATGCGCGTCGAAGATGCCGGACTGACAAATCGCGGAATCTTTTCCGG
>CAZAAM010000074.1:0-5318 GCA_964483055.1 uncultured Victivallales bacterium | reverse complement strand
ACATCCTGATCGTCAAAGAGCATCCGACCAGCATCGGAAACGACGACATCATCGGGACGGAGGTCGACGGGCGCGACGTGCTCCGACAGGCGAAGGAATCCATTCTGAATTCGCCCGCGGGGCCTGGCTCGACGGGATTCAAGGGCGTCGTCGTCGGTCTTCAACGTCGAATCGGCAAGTGACCGAACATCATCTCATTGAAATCCCGAACATGCATCGCCGTCCGGAAGATCTGTCTTCCGGGCGGCTTTTCGCAAACCGTCTTCCGGCATCTCCCGGCGCACTCTTGCAATCGATTGCCGAAAATCCTGTTTCCCGCATGCGCGGCGGGCGGGCATGACCATCATTGTCGCAGGAAGCATCCGGACTGGCAAGGCGATCCGTCCGATGCGCCAAGACGCTGCAAGAGTTCGTCGCCGCGCGTCCCGCGCGATTTTATCGCAAAGCCCGCTTGCATCGAAGGCGTTCCGGCAATATAGTATTCTTCGGCTTCGCCGCCGCCTGGAAGACGAATCTTCCGGCCTAAGAGTCCGTCCGTGAAACGACAGTCTTCAAACGCTCAGGAATCGCCGCATCATGAAACGCATGTTCATTCTCCTGTCTTTGCTTCTTTCCCTTGCCGCTTCCGCCGCTTCCGCGCCGGCGTACCGCATGATTGCTCCGGATGGATTTCTTTGGCCGGAATCCTCGGAAGAAGGTCGTCTTCTCGGCGCGAAGAACGAGCTGATCGACCTCGACGGAGATGGAACGCCGGAGCGCATCGTCTCGGAAAGCGCCAGCGGAACGGGCGGGCCGATGTGGCATGTCGAACGACAGGATGCGCAGGGGAACTGGATCCGCATCGGCGGAAACGAAGGATTTCTTGGATGGGGCGAGCTTGTGAAATCGGCGAAGCGCGGCGGCTTTTTCATCAAGCTGACAACCCGATGCGGCTGGAACGAACGCTTCTTCTCTCTCTATGAATTCGACGGGACGGCGTTTTCATGCGTCCGAATCGAATCCATGGACTACAAGGACAAGACGCTCAAAATCCTCCATGGACGCCTCCCCTGGAAAGACGATTCCGTCTCCGCGACGCTTTATCGCATCGAACGGGCGATCCGATGCGCGCTGGAAGCCGAAGAGGCGACTGACAGCGGTCTTGTCGTGCAAAGAGCCTCGGATCGGACGACATTCCTTTGGCGCGACGATTCGCGCTCCGACGGCGCAGGCTTCCGAATCGTCGCGGACTTCCGCCCGGACGGAAGAAGCGGACGCGACTTCTATGGCTGCGAAAAGCCCTACTCTCTGGACGCTGTTTTCGACGACGGACTTGATCCGGAGCTCCGAGCGCGCTTGGACAAGGCTCTTGCCGGCGCCTTCGTTCTCATCGTCTCCGTCGAAAGCGAATGCTCCGGCGATTCGGAACTCGCGATCGAAATCGACGGCGCGCCTTTCGTTCGTACGAAAGTTCCCAACGACAGAATCGCGGCACAGGAAAAGGCTCTCGCTTTCCCTGCGTTTCTCGACAGCGGACGACATGACATACGCGCGACGGCCAAAGAATGCAAAGAGCTGAACGACTCCTTCACGCTCGACGCCGAAAAGCCTTACGGCGTCCTTTATTTTGAAAGCAGACCTTGGTACGCATTCTGGTCGGAAGGAAGACTATGGTTCCGGCTTCGTCCGGAACGCGAAATTCATCCGTGATCGCCGACGGGAGCCGATTCCGGAACGATGCGCGCCCCTGACGAAAGAGTGAATTCGTCAGGCGAATCTTCCGCAGGCACGGCGATTCCGGCGAGACGAATCCCGTTCATGGACGCCGTATTCCAAGCGTTGCAGAACATCCGATGCGTCAAACAAGAAACGTTTCCTGAAGAAACGGAGCAAAATCCTCGGCGAACGCTTCATCTCCTTCCATTCCGCGTGAAACGGCGTCTGAAGCGATCCTTGCAGAGACGACGCATTTTGCAGGCAAGATGCGCGCGCAGGCGGCAAAGCGTCGTCGCATTCGCGTTGTCTTGATGTTCATCGCCGTCTGAAGCTCATGTCCGTCCGTCGCGCTGCGCCGCCCTCCCTCCATTCCGCCGGCGCGCTGATGTTTCGGTTGATTCCGACGGCGAAGACTCGCCAGACTGCAGAGGCGCCTCCTTGTCTCCGATCGATGAATCGTGTTTCCCGCAAGCATGCGACAAGGACTCCCGAGCGTTCCACCAAATATCCGATCGCGCCAGGGACTTTCTTCCAACGAAGCTCTCCGTTGCGAAAGCGCAATCCCTCCGGTCGCGGCGGGCGACTCGCAACAGCTTCCGCATTCCAAACGCCGCGGCCGCGCGCATCACGGAAAACAGCGTTCGAATCGGACATGACGGCCGCCTCTTTCCGAGAAATCGTGCGCACCCAATCGGCACGACGGGCAAGATCGAGAGGAACGCCTTGCAAGTCGGTCGTTCCGGATTCATAGAATTCGCCCGTCAGGTGATTGTCCGAATCCGGATTCGCCGGATCGTCCGTCCATACGTCCCAGCCTTCCGATGCGATATGCGAATCCACGGCGCAGTCGAAAACAGCAGCCATGGCGCCATCCTTCCAGGGGCGCAGGAAGAATTGCGAAGCGTCCGGCGTTCCGGCGGCGCGCAGAATCCGGCAGTTCTTTAGAATCAGTCCTGGGAACGGCGTCCCATCCGCGCGTTTCCCGCGCGAAGAGGGTGCGAGGATCCAACGTCCGCCGGGCAGACACTGGATCACGCATGACTCGAACAGAGCCGTCCCCGCCCCGTAGATGAAGTCCACGCCGCCCTCGATGCGACACTCGGAAAAGAACTGCCGCGTTCCGGGATTTCGGCATAGAAGCGTGTCCTGAAACGAGCGGAATGCGCAATCGCGGAACGACTGCCGGTCGCCGCACGCTTGCAAAGCCAAGGCCTGAATCCCGCGTCCATGCGTATTCTGAAACGTCATCCTTTCCGCATGAAAGTCATCCGCGAAGACGTTCGTCGCAGCGACGGACGTTTCCTTTTCCGAAACGCCGGGAATGATTCGCTTGCCGACTGCGTCGTTCCATACGACGACTCCGTCGCGACTTTGTCCGTGAAGCCGGATTCCCGTCTTGCTTTTCGGAATCGTGAGGAACTCGTCGTAGACGCCGTTTTCAATCAGAATATGGAACGGGCGTTCGCTTCTGCTCGGCGCGCGATCGATCGCCTCCTGAATCGTGAGCGCATCGCCCCTGCCCGCTGCAGAGACGAAGCAGTCGAACAAATCCTGCTTCAAAGGCGGAGCCGTCGCTCGTTCGAACGCGGATTCCCGTTCCTCCGGCGCCGGATAACGATCCGCAACAAGAGAATCGAGCCAGATTTCCAAATTCGTACGATCGGTTCCGGCATGAGCGGGCGCGGCGCCGTCGGTCGGATCATTTGGGTCGAGTCCGTGCCGACGCTCCCAGACATCCGGCAGACCGTCGCCGTCCGAATCGCGCAAACGCGTCCGCTCCTCCCGGTAGACAGGATATCCTCCGACCTCCTCCTGCGAATCGATGAGTCTCCCGCCTCTTCCGCCGGACTTCGCCAGCGCAACGATTCTGCGGTCGACCGCATCCCGCGATTTCGACGCGCCCGCATATTTCAGGACGTTGCGCCATGCGGAAGCCGCCGTTTCGGAGCGGACCGGAGCGCAGGGAAAGGGTTCGTCGCGCAGCAGCTCCGCGGCGGCGAATCCTTCCGGAGGAGAAAAGCCCTTGGCGTTGTCGCTCGTAAGCTCCTTGTCTCCGTACATGACGTTGCCGGAAAGATGGAACAGACCGACGACGCCCTTCTCCTGTCGATTCTCGCCGGAATCGGCGTAGGCTCGAAAAAAGCCGCGCTTTCTGCTCCATGAAGCAGGTCGGTAGAAGTTGCCGACAAGGTTGCAACGGCCGCCTTCCCCTCCATAGGAGGTTTCGTTTCCCCAGCCGAAAACGACGTTGTTTCGAAAGTCGACCGTCATCGATTCCGAAGCTCCCGTCGTGCGGCTTCCGGAAAGACGCGGATTCCGGCTGTCGTGACATGCGAGAAGGTTATGGTGGAACGAGGCGTTCCAGCCGCCCCAGATTCCGCCGTATCCGTGCGCGCCTTTCGCGTGCACGGAAGATCGCAGACTTTCGCTTGCAATGCACCATTGCATCGTAAAATCGCGATTGTCGTAGAATGAAACGCATTCGTCCGTCGACCAGCTGATCGAACAATGGTCGATCATGATTCTTCTGCGTCCGCGTCCGCCGAGCGCGTCGCCCTCGACTTTCTTCGCGTCGCCAAGACGAAAACGCATAAAGCGAATGATTACATTGTCCGACGAGATCGTCGTAGGGTAATTCCGAAGACAGATCCCGTCGCCTGGCGCAGTCTGCCCTGCGACGGTCAGGTTCGAATGGCGGATGACAAGCGGCTTTTCGAGAATGATCGTACCGGATACGTCGAAAATCACCGTCAGCGGATCGTCCGATTCCTTGGACACGGCATGACGGAGCGTTCCGGGGCTTCCGTCGTCCTTCAGCGACGTCACATGATAGGCTCGTCCCCCGCGACCGCCGGTTGCGACGCGCCCGAATCCTTCCGCTTCAGGGAACGCAGGCGCGGCGATCGTCGCAGGAGTCTCGGAAGCACGTTCGCCCCCGGACAAGGGAGTCGCCGCGACCCCGAGAAACGGAAGGCTGAAAAACAAGAAAAGAAGCGCGCGTGCACGACGAACTCTGAACAGCAAGCGGGAAATCGAAGGAGCGACTGCGCTCCGGCTTCCAGGACGGGCGGAAATTCCATCTTGTCCAAACGCCTTGGCGCGTGCAGGATTTCTGTCGAATTCGGGCGCTTGCGCCTCTTCGCCGCCGTGTTGAGAAAGCCGCGCATGCGGATGGCGCGCGTTGCGCCGGATGATGCGAATCCCGCGCCTTGAACGGAATTCCGAAGCATTGCATGGTTTGGCGCATGCGATTTCGTCATGCTTGTCGGCGCATGGAGCTTGCATGCTCTTGTCCTGTATTTGAAAAGAATGCGTTCGCTCGAAATTCAAAATGGAAATGGCGGAGAGAGTGGGATTTGAACCCACGGTAGAGTTGCCCCTACACAGCATTTCCAATGCTGCGCCTTCGACCACTCGGCCATCTCTCCGCTTGAAAGTGCGTCTTATACAATAGCGCATGTTTAAAAAAATGCAAGCGCGCCATAACGAAAACGCGCAAAATTCATCATGCATGCGCTCAAAAAAGCAAACCACGCGGGCAGCTCGCTCCCAAGAGGCAGGAAAAAAAAAAAAAAAAAGAAATCTCACCGTTTTTCATCGAGCCTTTGAAAAGAACGCGCCCG
>CAZAAM010000073.1:317-9660 GCA_964483055.1 uncultured Victivallales bacterium | reverse complement strand
CCGCATTCCGCACGACGTCACGCGCGACGACAAGGGAAACATCGTCTTCAACGCGTTCAATTCTCTTGTGCTCGGCGACTGGTACATTGCCATGAACGGCGCGTTGAAGGAGAGCAAGATGGTAGAGATTCCGGATTCGTTCGTTCAGGGTGCGAAATCGCTCGTCGACCTCGCTACCGGGAAGAAGATTACGAAGCGATTCAGGCTTCCGGCGCAGACGACCGTCGTCGTCAAGAAAGTGCGCTGAATCAGAGAATCATCGACCGACGCAGGAGGCGTCAATTCCTGCCGCCGAGCAGGAATTCGAAATCCTCCACGCTAAGAGTGGAAAGCGCGTCGGTCGAATCTTCAACAAGCGCGTCGAACAGGGCGCGCTTCCGCTCGTGAAGCTCCAACACGCGTTCCTCGATGGAGTTCTTGACCGCAAGTCGGATGCAGTTCACGCTCTTCGTCTGCCCGATGCGATGCGTACGGTCGGCGGCCTGATCTTCAATCGCCGGATTCCACCATGGATCGAACAGGATCACCGTGTCCGCCGACGTCAGATTCAATCCGAGGCCTCCAGCCTTCAGACTAAGCAGGAACAATCGAACGTCGCCATGGCGATTGAATGCCTCGACGCGCTGGGTCCGGTCGCGCGTAGAACCGTCAAGATATTCGTAGCGAACGCCTTGCGCATCCAAATGTCCGCGCACGAGCTTGAGCATGCTTGTAAATTGGCTGAAGAGCAGCACCTTATGTCCGGAATCAAGCGTCTCGTTCAACAGTTCGATCAGGAGTTCCGTCTTTGCGGACGCGACGCTCTCTCCCGCGCCGTCAGGCAGCAGGCGCGGATCGCAGCAGATCTGGCGCAGGCGCATCAATGAAGCCAGAATATGCACGCGAGTGACGCCCTTGTCGCCCTTTCTCAGCAGGTCGCACTGACGACGGGCATCCGCTTCCATGCGTTCATACAAGGCGCGCTGTCCGTTCTCCATCTCGCAAAAGAGCAGCTGTTCCTGCTTGGGCGGCAGCTCCTTGCAGACGTCGGCCTTTCTTCTTCGGAGCATGAATGGAGCGATACGGCGCGACAGCTCCTTCTTCAAAACCGCGTTGCGCAGGATTTCGGCATACTTGGCCCGGAATGCGCCGATCGGGCCGAGAAGACCGGGATGCAGAAAATCGAAGATGCTCCAAAGATCCTCTACGGAATTTTCCAGCGGCGTTCCGGTCAAAATCAACTTGCGCGCGGCAGGAATCTGCTTGCAGGTCTGCGCGTTCAGGCTCTGCGGATTCTTGATATGCTGCGCCTCGTCCAGGATCAGCGTCTTCCATTCGCGCTTGCACATCAAGGCAAGATCCCGCTTCGCCAAGGCGTAGGACGTAACGACGATATCGCAGGAAGCAGCCTCCTTCCAAAGCGGTTCTCGATCGGGACCGCTGACCGCCAAGGCGCGAAAACGCGGCAGGAAACGGGCAATCTCGGCCATCCAATTTCCAAGCAGGGTCGTCGGGCAGATGATCAGCGCGGGCAGCTGACGTTCCGGCGACGAAGCAAGAAAAGCCAGCGTCTGCACCGTCTTTCCAAGTCCCATTTCATCGGCTAGAATGAGATTGCATCCGCAGCGCGTCATTCCCGCAAGCCATGCGACGCCCGCCGCCTGGTAGGGACGCAAAGAGCCGCGAAACAGCTCCGGATCCAGCGCGACCGGTTCAGCGCCGTCGCGGACGGAATCGTAGTCCAGCTTGATGCGCAGGAACTCCAGCGGGACGGCTCCGGGAAGCTCCGAAGCAGCATTCGCCCAATAGCAGGCCGCATGATGCGGAATACGAATCAGCTCGGCGTCCTTGCGTCCGAGCTCCGAAGAAGGAAGACTGACAACAACCGGATCAAGCATGCTCGCAAGCATGCGGAGCGCTTCCGGCACGCGCACGAAGCGTTTGCCGACCTTCAGGAATGTCTCATTGCGCGCCGCCGAGTCCGCAAGCTCCCGCCATGACGCCGATGTTTCTCCTGCCTTCAGGGAGACGGCGAGTTCGTACCAGTCCGGCGATTCCTTGTGAACAGACGCATGAAGCGTCAGACGAGTCGAGTCCGAACAAAGATCTGCCAGCTCCGAACAAATCAGATGTCTGCGCCCTTCCGCGCGCCAACGGGGAATCATTTCATCCAAAAACATCGCGACCGCCTCGCGATCGCGGAGGCGGAACACCGTTCCGCCTTTCGCGCTCCGCCGCGCATGTTCGCGAAAACCGAAATGAATCAGCTCGTCAAGAACGTCGTCCTCTCCCTTGGTGTTGCGCAGCCAAAAGACGCCGGCTCCCGTTCCGGCCTGACTGCCTAAACGCGTCCGATTCGCCGAGCAAAGCCCGGTTCCGTAGTCGAAGAACACCTCCAGCTCCAATGAGCCGTCGTCGCGCAGAAATCCGTCATAAACCGGGCGGAACTTGCGCTTGCGAATCTCGACGCCGTCGGAAGGGATCACGCGCACCGGCATGTCCCGCGCTTCCAAAAGAACGCGCGCCGCCACCGTGTCGCAAGGCTGAATCGTGGTCCGCAGGAAGTTGCGCAGCCATGCGACGTCCGTCTTTGCGGGAATCCACCAGTATTCGCCAAGCATGCCCACCCAGCATCCGTTGCGCCCGGATATGAGCTTCACATCCTTGAGAGGAAGCGGCGATCCGTTCACGACGATGGCGGATTTGAGGATGCATTCATCCGCGCCGACGCGTTCCAGCAGGAGGACGGGCGTCGCAGGCTTGGAATGCACAATGACGCGCTCCCCTTTTCGCGTGAAGTTCTGAAAATGCACAAGACAGTGGAAGAATTCCGTGCACTGCTCGGCGTTCAGGGACAGCTTCGTACCGTCCTGCTGGGCGTTGATGGCGAGATAGCGAATGATCTGGCGATCCTGCTGGGGAAAGTCCGCCAGACGAAGCGCGGCCGCGCTCTTGTCGAAATGCAGCTGCCGAAGATTGTTGAGATTTCCAAGGTAGTCGCGCTTCCCGGAGACAAGCCGCACGTTCAGAAGAACCCGCTCCCACTTGCTCGGCACGTGAGGAAACTCCAAATCCGTCTCCAGAACGACGCGCGCAGGATGATCCGCAAGAAGATCCGTCAGAAGCTCCGGCAGCCCTGCGAAGCGCAGGCCGGCGTACTGCGCCGGCAGATCCGGCGCCGCGCTCGTCGGACGCGCCTTGATCGTGTACTTGGCATGATAGAGAGCCGCCGCCATCGCGTGGGGGCAGAAGCCTGGAGAATCGGCGCGGCAGGTGCAAGAACCGGAAAAGGGCCCGTTCGGGAAGCCGCGCAATTCGACGCGAGAGACGAATCCGTCCTCATCGCGACAGACAGCGCGGAGAACGCCTTTGGATGTTTCATGACAACAAAGCAAGGCTCCTTTGTGAAGAATCTGCTTGGCTTTCTTGAAGACATCCTTCGAGCTGGCCTGAATCAATTTCGCTTCAAAACTTTCGCCCATGCGCGCACCGCCGTCCTTTTTTTTATGAAAACGAATCCTTACTATACTCCGTTTCGCAGGAAAATCAAGAAGTTCCATGTGCTTGAATTTCAGAAAAGCGTATGCTATATTAGAGCATGAAGCGCAAAGAATGCCGAAAAAAAGCCGCTTTCCCCTGGCGTCTCCGTCCGGAGCAAACGCGTTTTCCCGAAACGCGCATCTTCTTTTGTTTGCATGTCTTCCGACGACTCCGAGTTTTCGTTCTGCTTGCGCCGCTCCTTTTGGCGCCGCTTCTTTCCGCCTGCAACGACTCCTCTTGGCGAAGCATCAAGCGACGCGGCGTCCTTCGCGTCGTCACGATGGCCGATCCCGATCTGCATGGCTTGCAGCGCGGCGTCTCTCCGCGCGACACGGAACTGGCCATGCTGGATGCCTTCTCGCGCGAGAACGGTCTCCGCATGGAAACCATTCGTACGAAGAGCCTTGCCGACATGATCGCCATGCTCAAGGATGGACGCGCGGACGTGATCGCAAACAATTTCGCCGTCACTCCGACGCGCGAAAAGGAGTTTCTCGTCACCTGTCCCGTTTTTCGCGTCAAGGAACTCATCGTCGCGCCTAAGACCATGTTCGCCATTCCGGAAAGTCCGCGCGTCGCGGTTCTTCCCGGCGACGCATTCGAACGGCATGTTTCGGAACTGAAGAAGCTGCGGCCTGACGCCAAGATCGACATTGTCGACGGCGATCCGGAAGACATCCTTGTGCTCGTAGGGGAAGGCGTCTACGACATGATGTTCGTCGATTCGAACATACTGACGTCGTACCGGCGCTACCGCGACGACGTGAAGATCCTCGATGCGGCGAGCGCGCCGGAAGGCCGGCCGACCGCATGGGCGGTGCGCAAGGGAGCGAAGCGGCTCAAGCGCAGACTGAACGACTTCATCAAACGCAACCGGAGCGAATTCGCCTCCGCGAATCACGTCGGCGATCTTCCTGACATTCGAAAGCGTCGCATCCTGCGCGTCATCACGGAGGAAAGCTCCGCGAACTACTACTTCGCCCTTGATGAACTGCAAGGCTTCGAATACGCGCTGGCGAAACGCTTCGCCGAACGAATCGGCGTCGGACTCGTCATGATCACTCCGACGGGAAAAGAGGATCCGCTCAATCTCCTGACTTCCGGCGTCGGCGATCTCATCGCCTCCGGCATGGCCTATACCCCGGCGCTCGCGTCGCGCAAGGATGTCGCATGCTCCGTCTCCTACGCCACGACGCGCGACGTGTTCGTGCAGGCGGCCGGAAAGCCCATTCCGCAGACTTTCGAGGAACGCTCCGTCCGCATTCACAGGGAAAGCCCCTACTACGAAACGCTCCTCGGCCTCCAAGGCAAGCTCCGCTTCCGTATCGAATTCGCCCCGCTGTCGCTGGAAACGGCTGAAATCATGCAGAACGTCGCGCAGGGAACGGACGACCTGACCATGTCCAACGATCTCCAAGTCAGCAATGCGATCCTGCGCGGAGGCATGGAGGTGCAAGCTCTTGCCGTCGTCGAATCCCGTCCGAAAGACTGCGTCTGGGTCGTCCGAGCGGGAAATCCGCTCCTCAAAGCCGCTGTAGACGACTTCTTCCGGGAAGAATGCAGGTCGGCGGATTTTCAGATTCTCTTTCGAACGTTTTTCGGAGATCCCGCATGGCGCGCCCAGCCGGCCGCCGCGGCGCAGCCGTTCCTGAACGACGACGAATTCTACTCCGTCGCAAATGCCGAGGAAGCTGATGCCGCCTCTTTCGGCGGCTGGCCGACGCATGACGCCGCGCAGGAGCCTCCGGCGAAAACGGAAAAGCCGAAAAAGCCGGCGCGAGAGATTGCGGAAACCGCATCGCAGACGCAGAAGAAGCCTGCTGCAACGCCGCGCGCCCTCTCTCGCTTCGATCACCTCATCAAGACGCATGCGAAAAAGAACGGCTTCGACTGGCGCTTGATCGCCGCTCTCATCTGCCAGGAAAGCAGTTTTCGTCCCCGCGCCGTTGCGCGCGACGGGGGACGCGGCCTCATGCAGCTCATGCCGGGAACCATACGGGAGATGAACTGCGCTGATCCGTTCAATCCGCAGGAAAACATTCGCGCCGGCGTCGAATACCTGGAAAAGCAGCGTGCAAAACTGCCGGACTCCATCCGAGGCGAAGAACGCATCTGCTTCGCGCTTGCCAGCTACAACTGCGGCTATGGACACGTCATTGACGCGCGCCGGATCGCGCGCGACATGAAGCTCGATCCGAACAAATGGTTCGGCAACGTCGAAAAGGCCATGAATCTTTTGAAAATTCGCCGCTACTACTCCCGCACGCGCTACGGCTACTGCCAAAGCGACATCACCATCCGCTACGTCCGCGAAATCATAAGGCGTTGGAGAGAATACGAAAAAGAATATCCGGCAGACTGAACGGAGCCGTCGCCGTCTATCAGACGAAAACCCCTGCGCGGACGAACTTGTTCCGCTTCACTGACGCCGTCAGGAAGAAGTCGGATGTCTTTCCGGCGACGAGCCGTCATCCGAACCGCGCTCCACGCCCTCCGTCTTCGCGGGAAGTCCCAGAAACGCGGCGACGCGCGCCGCGTCCTCGTCCCTTCCGCCCGCCTCGTAGCAGGTCATCAGAAAGGTCATTCCGGCGCGGGAAATGAGAATTCTCCCGATTTCATCCTCGCGGAAAGGACGAAGCGCGCGTCCGATCCATGCAAGCTTTTCCGGATCGCCGCATCCGCCGCCGTAGCGATTCAAAGCCTCCAATGCCATGATTTGCCGACTTAGAGGGCGTTCGGCGAAATCCTCGGCGGAAGGGAGCGGCATGGAACTGTCGCGCCGAAGGAGTTCGTACTCGCCGATCGGCGGAACGAACAGCGTCGGCAGAAGCGCCTTTCGGCGGAACGCACGTTCCGTCCGATACGCGCCGCTTTCCTTCAATTCGTCTGCGAAGGGAGTCTCCACATCGTCGGACAAAAGAACCGAATTCGGTTCCTTCATACGGAAAAAGAACGGTTCCAATGCAAGATCCGGCGTCTCGTCTTCCGGCTCCAGCTTGGCGAAGAGCCAGGAACGATAGGCCTCATACCGCTTCGTCTCTCCGTCCGCTCCGTATAGGAAATACTCTCCCGGAAGCATCATCGCCGCAAACGCATTCGGATTCTCCCTCAGAGCGGAGAGCGCCTCCTGTCGCGGCGTATGCTTCATGGAGAAAAAAAAGTCCGCAGGGTTAAGACCGGAATACGCAAGCAGAGCGGCGACGGACGCGACAGCGAACGGACGCGGCTTCGCCCGCTCCAACATGCGAAAGGCAAAGAGCGAGAGAAAAGGGAGAAAAACGATGGCGTAGCGCGCATGCGACGCTCGCAATACTTGTATCAGAAACAGCTGCATCGACGCCATGGACAGCAGAATCGCGACGGGAAAGATCCATTCTTCTCTCAAAAAAGAGCGCCAGGCGGAACCCAGAAGCAGCGCGCCTGCAAGCAAAGCCGCAAGCAGCGGAAAATCCGCGGCGCACAGAAGCGATCGAATCTGAAACCACAGCAGGGAAAGACGCTCTGCAAAAGGATCGCCTGCTTGAAAGAACTCAGTTCGACCGCCGCCCGCGATCCATGAAAAATGAGTGCGCATGACAGGAATCCCGCCCGCCCAGGCGTAGATCGCGCCCACCGTCAGAACGAACGAAGCCGCCCAAAGAAGCAACGGACGCATTGCGGCGCGGAAGGTTTCGCCGCGACGCAGTCGGAGCAACGCATAAGCGAAGGCAGGGAGGATGCAAACGGCATAGACCTGATCCTTCGTACAGAACGATGCGCCGAGGAAGACCCCGGCGGCAAGATGAAATGCGATGCTTCGTCGTCCTTTCGCGCGCAACTCCGCCTCCGCGACGCAGAAGACCGCTGCTGTCAGCCAGAACGCATACGGCACGTCCATATTCGACGTCTGCGAATAAAAAAGGACAAGCGGAAGAAAGGCGAACAGTTGCGCCGCCGCCCAGGCGAACCAGTCGTTCATGCGCAGATGCCGTACGCCGAAGAAAAACGTCAGAAGAATCAGTCCGAACGCCATCGCGGAAGAGAAGGCCCGACGAACCAGAATGCGATGAGACGCAGCCGAGACGGAATCGCCCTGTTCTGCGGTCGAATCCGGAAGAGCAAGCGATGTCAGGAGATACTGAAGCGGGGGATAGGAATAGGTGCTCGCCTGCATCGCTTCGGCGGGCGTGAACGCGGCGTCCGCCACGATTGCATCCGGAACATGCTCCAAACGAGACGGGAGATCCCATGTCCGGACATAAAAAAACGCCGTCAGCCATGCGACGAGCAGAAGGCTCGCGCAAAGCGAACGGCGAAGAAGCGGAGAGGAACAGCGAATCCGGCTCATGCCCGGCGACCGTGATGATCCCCGCTCAGGATTCCGCGCTTGGAACTGCGGACGAACTCCAGAAACTCCGCGACCTCCGGGATCGCAGGCTGCGTTGCTTCCGCTTCCTTGATCGCATTCGTCACATTCAGTCCGCGGCGGAAGAAGATGTCGTACAGATTGCGGATCACGCGGATGGTCGCGTCCGGGAATCCGGCGCGCTTGAGACCGACTTTGTTGAATCCGCGCACGCCTCCGTTTCGCCCGTCGCCGATCATGAACGGCGGAAGATCCATCGAAATCGTGGATCCGCCGGAGAGGACGGCGAGTCGTCCCATGCGACAGAACTGATGCATGCCGGAAAGACCGGAGACGAGACAACGATCGCCGATCCGACAATAGCCGGCCACCCCGCTGAAGGGCACCATGACGATGTTGTCGCCCAACACGCAGTTGTGCGAAATGTGCACGTTGGCCATCAGGAAGCAGCCGTTGCCGATGACGGTCTCCGTGCCTGCATGGGTGCCGCGATTGACCGTCACGCCCTCACGAAAGCGATTGCCGTCTCCGATGCGCGTAAAGGACGCGCCCTGCGACGGATCGTAAGCATAGTCCTCAGGATCCGTTCCGATGGACGCGAACGGGTACACTCGATTCCCGGCGCCCATGGTCGTGTAGTCGTCGATGTGGCATTTCGTCATAAGGACGGTGCCATCGCCGATCGAAACGTGATTTCCGATCGTGACATAGGGTCCGACAACGACGTTTTCGCCGAGCTTGACGTCGTCGCCGATGATCGCAGTGGGATGTATGTTCGCCATAGCCATGCCTTGCGTGTTATGCTGAAAATCTTCCGTGCGGCGTCACTCGGCTTTCGCGGCTTTCTTCTTCGAAGCCTTGATCGCAGCGTGAGCCTGCTCCTTCTGGCGTTCCAGATAGCGTTTGCGGCGGGCGCGCTTCTCGTGCTTGTTGTACTGTCTTCCCATGTTTCGTTTCTCCAGGTTGAATTGCGTTCCTTGCCGATTGGCTTCGGCGTTGTTTCATGTCAAAGATTCCAACAATATACTTTCTCTTGCGCGCATTTGCAAACTTTCTTCCGTTTTTCCGCTTGACTTTTTGCAAAAATCGTGTAGCGTTTCCACGGCGAACGAACGCAAAACGCCTATGAAGGAGGTCTCGCATGCTGCAACATCTCTCCATTTTTCTTGAGAACAAGCCCGGCAAGCTCAACCGCATCGTGGAGCTCCTTGGCGCCGCCGGCGTCAATCTCCGCGCATTCTCCATCGCCGGAGCCGGAGCCTTCGGCATTTTGAAGATCCTCGTAGACGATCCTGACAAGGCCGCGCAGATTCTGTTCGATGCGGGACTCGCCGTGGCGAAGCGACAAATCCTGGTCGCACGAATTCCGGATCGTCCCGGCGCGCTTTCCGTCCTCATGAACGACTTGAGCTCCGCCGGAGTCAACGTCTCCGACTCCTATGGATTCCTCCTTCCGGATTCGACCGCAGCCATCGCGCT
>CAZAAM010000073.1:0-307 GCA_964483055.1 uncultured Victivallales bacterium | reverse complement strand
CATTTGCGAAAACGGACTCGCCATTATCGACGATTTGCATCAGCTGGAAGCCTGACGAACTTCGACGCGCCTTTCGCTTCGTCCCCTCTCTGCGCCGGATTCGAACGTCATCATCCGGAGTCGCCCGCTCCGTAAGAAACGTCGCTCGATGCGTCTCCGCGCGCCAATTTCGCATGCGCTCTTGAAAAAAGAGCGCTTTTGGAGTATAGTATGACTTCGTTTCCGCATGAAATTCATGCGCGCGACGTTGTTTCGACCAGACATCGAACCATTGCAGCATAACAACGGAGGATTCCAGAATGCAAGC
>CAZAAM010000072.1:0-9729 GCA_964483055.1 uncultured Victivallales bacterium | reverse complement strand
TTCTTCACCGCATGATCCTGCCGCTTCTTCAAGTCTTCGAACGTCGCAATCCGTTTCTTCTTATTGGCCATGTTCGGGGATCCCTTTCCATAATTCCATAATATGAAGGTTTAATATACATCCTCTCTCAACGCTTTTCAAACGCGGAAAGCAAGTCGCCGCCGTTTCCTTGAATCGCCTGTCGGAATTCTTCCGATTCCGCGCCAAAGACGAGCTTGATGCATTCGACCATCCAATTGCGCCGAAACGGCGCGCCGGAACGGATGGCTCGTTCGGCAAGCTTGCGGAGAAACGCCTGACGCTCTTCCGCGCTCCCCTGCCCCTGTTCATCGTCGGCGATTCTGCGAATCAGCCAGGGGTCACGCAGAAAGCCTCGACCGACTGCGACCCCGGCGCATCCGGTCGCTCGAACCAAGGATACTGCATCGTTCAATGAATCCACATCCCCATTCCCGATCACGGGAACGCTGCGCGCCGCTTCAACGGCTTCCGCAATGCGTTCCTCTCGATCCGGAGCGGGAAGATACGCCTCGGCGACTGTCCGGAAATGCAGTATGATCATTTTCGCTCCGGCATCGCAGAATCGTCGGATGCGGGCCGCGAGCCCGGCGGGATCGTCCCATCCCGAACGGAGCTTGAGCGAGAGCGAAACTCCATGAACGGCGGCGACCGCCTCCGTAATCTGCAGGGCGAGCGATTCATTCCTAAGGCAGGCTCCCCCATTGCCGGATCGAAGCACGGTCTTGCTGGGACAGGCGAAATTCAGATTCACGCCTTCCGCGCCGCAGTCTGCAAGCAGTTGCGCGGTCTCCGCCAACGGCTTCGGCTCGTGTCCGAGCAATTGAGCGATTACGGGCGCATCCGTTTTCCGATACGGCGCAAGCCAGCGTCGCAACGCGCCGCGCGATGGAACAGACGACGAGCCGACGCTGTAGAAGGGCGTCATCCAGAAGTCCACAAGGCCGAGCTCGTTCACAGCCTCTAGAAAGGGCGTCGTCGTCACGCCCTGCAGCGGAGAAAGAAACGCGCGTCGAGGCAAAGTCAAATGGTCGTCGATGCGCAGCGGCTCGGAAAAAAGCCTCATGGCTTCGCGCTTTCCGTGCGGGCGGGAACTGCCGGAGCGCCGACTTCCTCGCGAAGACGTCTCCCAATCTCCGGATAGGAACGACTGATCGACTCCGCCACATTCCGCCTCAGGTCGTCGAAGGACGGCAATGCTAGTCGGTCCAGTCCCCTGTGCTGGCTGAGATAGCGTTCATAGATGCGGCGAGCAAGAGCGAAATGCTCCTGCGCGGCCTCTCGTTCTCCGTAGCCGAGCAGAAGGCATGCGGAGTACAGAAGTCCGGTGAGCTGCTGCTGCGTCTGCTTGTATTCGCTGAAGGAGACGTCCTCCTCCCATTCATTCAAGATGAACTGCTCGAACGGAAGCTTTTTCGCCTTTTCGTTGCCGGTCTCCCTCCGGAGTTCTTCGAAAAATTCCAGCGCCTTTCGTTTCTTCCCGTAGGCGAAGAGCATGACGGCGGAATCGATCAGGAAGTTTTCATAGGCGGCCTTCGCCAAAGTGTTGCTCAGATTCTCATCCAACGTCTTCTGATATATTGCGCGGATCGAATCCGCAAGATCCGTGTTCGGAATCATCAGCGGCCGATCCGGCACGGTTCCGTCTTCCGGAAGAAGCATGCGGCCTGTGCCGAAGGAGACGACGAGACATTGAAGAATCATCTGGCGGCACGCCAGATTATCCGGATCGCCGCGCTTCAAGCCGAGCGAAGCCCAGTAGATCGCGAAGGATTCCGGCAAAAGCCAGTCGAGCTCGCCGTATTCTCTGTTGATTGCGAGAACCTCCGCCGGATCGAGCCTGAACACGCTTTTCAGCCAAAAGGCGCGCAGGGCGTTCTCTACGGAAGTCCGCTCCTCCGGCGTCAATGAATCCGCCAGAGATTCCGGAAGACGTCCGCCGTCCTCCCGGAAACGTTCGTTCAAAATCTTCCAGTCGGAGAGAGATGCGGAGGCCAGAGCGTCCGCGACTCTGCTTCCGGGCGGAAACGCCGTGCGAAACGCCGTTTCATCCGATGGAGCCGCAGCAAGAGCCGCCCAGTCCGGATAATGCGTCCCGAAGACGGGAAGGAGCTCTTTCGCCATTTGCGACTTGTAGTACTGCTGCGCATCGTCGAGCATGTTTCCGAGCTTGTGCTGGTAGATCCAGCCTAACTCGCGGTACAGCTGCGGATTGTTTGCATCGTATTCGATCGCCTCGCGAATCGTTTCAATGCCGCGGTTCACCCATCGCCAGCGATCCTCAGGACGCTTGCAAGCGACCGAAATGTTGTATGCCATGTTCCAGCCGAGAAACATCGCCGCGCCGGAGAACTTGGGCTGAAGCTTCATGATCCAGTCTGCAAGCTGCGCCAGCTCATAGTACTTGCCCTCGTCCTGCAGCTGAATTGCGCGAAGCCAAAGCACATCCGCAAGCAATCCGCGGAAGCCGCCGAGCGCGACCGTCGTGAATGCCACGACCGGCGGCATGCCCTCCGCCGCCTCCTGCGGATCGACAAGCTCATTCTCTTCTACGATCGCCGACATGCGATTCTGCACAAGCATTCCGCCGAACGTCAGCGCCGCCGTCGTCGCAAGGAGGAGGAAAAACAAAAGCATTCGATTCATGCGAAATTCTCCTCAATGCTTCGTTGCGGCCAGAGCCAGCTGCCGTCGGGAATAGATCCACGCGCCCAACAGGAAGAGCGGAGCCGTTCGCAGGAGCGCATCGTGCAATAGAAGCGCGCCGATTGAAGAAAGCTCCACGAGCTCACCGGACGCCAGCTCGCCGACTGAAAAGAAGTCCTGAAACGAAACCAGCAGCCGCGCAATCAGACCGCTGAAGGCGTAGCTCAGACGTTCGAACGCATCCGCCGCCGGATTCTCATCCAGCATAGCGAACGTTCCGAGCAGATACGATGAAAGCATTCCCGCAAGCAAATAGCCGGCGGACAGGAAGACCGCGATCGGAAGAGAGAATATCGCCGCAAAGCCGCAGGCGAGCATGGACATCGAGGCGACTCCGATGAACAGTTTTGCGACCGTGCGCACGTAGTTTTTTCCGAAGGAGCCTGCGTTCAGCAGAAGAAACGGACCGTCCGCTTCCTGAAAATTGACCGGACGCGTCGTCTCGAAGTTCAGGTAGCGCAGTTCGGCGCGCCCGTTCGCGTCAGTGAAGACAGCGCCCTCGATGCGAGGAAGCATGAATTCGTTGACGCGCGAAGAAATCTGCGGTCCGACCGGCAGTGCGACATAAGTCGGAATCCAGTCCGTTCCGCCATCGTCGGTCTTGCGTGAAAAATGCATCAAAGGAATCCATTCGCCCAGCATCATGTCCTGATTCTGCGTCACGGCCCGGCCGTCGTAAAAGCGGCTGCGCAGAAAAAGCGGACCGTCGTAATGCGGCGGGAGCCCTTCGAACGTCCATGTCTTCGGCGGTGCGGGGATCGCTTCGCCCATCCGTTCTCCTCTGCTCGCGGCGGGGACCTCTCCTGCTGTCGCGATCAGCTCGCGGCGAATGTGTTCGATCTCCTTGCGCTTTTCCTTGCCGGAAAGCTCCGGCGCCGGACGTCCCAGCGAGCGCAAGCGCTCCGCCCGCCTTGCATGCTCCTTTTCCGCGAGCTTCGTGAAATCCGGATACGTCGGTTGAAACTTGCGCCGTGCGACCATGATCCGTTCGCGCGCCGCTTCCTTCTCTGCCTTTGAATAGTCGGAATTCGCAAGCCAGAGAAGCACGGCTCCATAGATCGCCGACGAAGCAAGAACCAAAAGAAGAAAATGCAAAATCAGAACGCCGAACCATTTGCCTAGCAGGATAACCCAACGCGGCACAGGTTTGACCGCGATCATCTGCAGCTGTCCGGATTCCGCGTCGCGGCAGACTTCCGTGCAGGTCAGCCAGATCGCGGAAAAGCTCAGCACGATTCCCGTGAACCCAAGGCTGTACTCAAGCATCAAGCGAAGTCCGCCCTCCGCAGTGCCGTCCCCGACCGAATGCATCAACGTCAGCACGAGCAGTCCGGCAAGACATAGCACGAGCAGGTGAAAGACATGCGAGCGCAACATGGAACGGCAGGTCAGCTTCGCGACGGAGACGAACGCTTTCATGCGATCAATCCTTTCCAAACATGTCGCGAAGCCGCGCGTTCGCCTTTTCCATCATCTTGCGATTCTCCTCGGCGTCTTCCGTATCGGTGTTCGGCGCAGACGCGGAGGCGTCGAGCTGCGCGAACAGCTCTTCGCGGCGTTTGCGTTCCTCTTCGCGTTCGTCCGATTTCTCTTCCGTCGGAGAAGCGGATGCTTCCTGCAGCTTCGCATCGTCCTCCTTCAAAAGGTCGCCGAGCTTCTGTTCCGCGGCTATCCCGTCGCTTTCTCCCTCGGAAAGATAATCCGCGACGGCTCCGCCGAAGGCCGCGCCGGACGTCTCCAGACTCTCGCGCTTCGCCCGGCTTACGATATCGAGGAAAAAGTCCTCCAGGGACATGCGCGGATGCGTGACTTGAATTTCGCCGTCCGGACACGAACTCCGAAGCAAAGCCAAAACCTTCTTCAATACGTCTGGCGGGAGATCGGGCGTCGTAATCGTCTGGCTTGCGCGAATGGACAAAAGTTCGTTCAGCGGCCCCTGCGCGCGGATGCGCCCCCCGTACAGGAGGATGATTCGGTCGCACACCTCTTCGACATCGCTCAGCAGATGACTCGTCACAACAACCGTCTTGCCGCGTTTCTTCAGAAGCTTGATGAGATCCTTCACCTCGCGGCAGCCGATGGGATCCAGACCCGCCGTCGGCTCGTCCAGAATCAGAAGAGCCGGATCGTTGATCATCGCCTGCGCCAAGCCAATGCGACGCGCCATGCCCTTGGAAAATTCACCGACAGCGCGATTCCTCGCATGCGCCAGCCCGACCATTTCCAACAGCTGTTCGCATCGCGTCCGCCTTTCCTTTGCGGCAAGCTGGAACAGCGATGCGAAGAAGTCAAGCGTCTCGAAGGCGGTCAGATACTTATAGAGATACGTCTCTTCCGGAAGATATCCGATCCGACGCTTGATCGACACGCTGCGCGGCGATTTGCCAAAGACGGTCAGACGGCCGGCTGTGGGATACAGAAGACCTAAAAGCATCTTCACGGTCGTGCTCTTGCCCGACCCGTTCGGGCCAAGCAGTCCGATGACCTCGCCTTCCCTGACTTCAAAATCGATATCGTTCACCGCATAAGCCTTAGGGCGGTTCAAAAAATCACGGAACGTCTTCGTCAGCCCGATCGCGCTGACGACGGCCGCATGCACGTTTTCTCCATCCATTGACTGCGTTCCTCCTTGCAATCGGCGCCCCGCTCTATTCCCGCATTCCTGTCGGCAGGGGCGCGACGTCCTCTCCGGCGCGAACCAGACGCGCGCTGTTGAAGATTACGATCAGCGTGCTGACGGAATGCAGCACGGCGGCCGTAACCGGTCCGAGACGTCCGAAGACGGACAAAACGATGCCGCAGAGGACGAACAGCAGTCCGAACGCAAGATTCTGATACATGACGGAACTCGTTTTGCGCGAAAGAAGTATGAGGAACGGAACGCGACGCAGATCGTTTGTCATCAAGGCGATGCTTGCGCTGTTGATCGCAATGTCGCTTCCGATCGCGCCCATTGCGATTCCCAAATCGCCCGCGGCAAGCGCAGGCGCATCGTTCACGCCGTCGCCGACCACGGCTACCGTCGTCATCTTCTTCAAGTCTTCGACATATTCCGCCTTCGTCTGCGGCAGACAGTCGCTCCGGACATCGTCCATGTTCAGCTTAGCAGCGATGCCCGCCGCCACTCCGGCGCGGTCGCCGGTCACCATGGCGCAACGGGAAACTCCGATCCGCTTCAACTCTGAAATGGCGGCGAACGCCTCCTTGCGAATGCGGTCGCGGAAGCCGATCCAGCCGACGACGACCCCGTCGCAGGCCGCATAGACCGTGCTCATCGATTCCTGTTCCGCAGGATCGACCTCCGGCGGTTCGACGCCGAGGCTCTTCAGCCATGCAGCGCGTCCGATCAGCACGCGGCGCCCCTCCACGACGCCTAATACGCCGCGCCCGTGTTCTTCTTGAAATCCGCTTGCTTCCGGCGGCTTGATTCCGACTTCCGCGGCCAGACGCTGCAACGCCTGTGCGGTCGGGTGGTTGCTGTACCGCTCCAACGCGATCGCCAGACGGAGAAGCTCCGCCTGCTGCATGTCGCCGAACGGAGTAAGGCGTGCGACGGAAAGCCGCCCCTCCGTCAGCGTGCCCGTCTTATCGAAGACGACGGTTCGGATTCTGCCAGCAAGCTCCAAATGCGAGATGTTCTTGATAAGCACGCCAAGACGCGCGGCCGCCGCTACGGCGGCGACGATCGTCGTCGGAGTCGCAAGAACGACGGCGCAGGGGCAGCTGATAACCAAAAGCGCAATCACGCGATCCATGTTCCCGCCTGTCAGCCACCACGTGACGACGGCAAGCATCAGAATCAGCGGCGTATAGTAAGCCGCATAGCGATCAATGATGCGCACGATGGCGGTCTTGTTTCGTTCCGCGGATCGGATCATCTCCTGCACCTTTCCGAGCGTGGTGTCCTTTCCCAGACGCGTGACGCGCACCTGCAGGCTTCCGCTGATGTTCATCGTGCCGGCATAGACTTCATCGCCAGGCGCCTTGTCCTCCGGCATCGACTCTCCCGTGATGGACGCCTGGTTGACCGCGCTTTCTCCGTTCAGAATCGTACCGTCGATCGGGAAGTTTTCTCCCGGACGCACGGAGATGACGTCGTTCAAGGCGAGCGCTGCGACTTCAACCTCTTCCTCGCTTCCGTCCGGCTTCAGTCGATGCGCGGCGTGGGGCGTCAAACGGATCAAATCTTCGATGGAACGCTGCGCGCCGCTCGCCGTATGAGATTCGATGATGATCGTGATCAGCAGGAAGAAAGCGATGATGCCCGCCATCTGAAAGTTGCCGGACGTGAAGGCGGCGAGAATGGCCAGAGCCACCAGCTCGTTCATATAGACGCGGCCTTCGATCAAATCGCGAATCGCCGTCGCGACGATTGGCAACGCAAGCGCGATCGCGCCGAGCGCGGCGCTCAAGCGCGCGGCGAACGTAAAATCGGGAAAAATCAGCTCCAAAAGGAAGGAGTTGACAATGAGAAATCCGCCAACGAAAGCGAACAGAGGCCGTCCCATGGATCGACCATGCCCGACGCCTTCTCCGATGGGCGCGCCGCAGGAAATGCAGCGCGTCGCGGCATGCGGATCGCAGGCGTCATGCGCATGAACGCGCTCTCGGCCGTTGACGTGTCCGCAACAGGAATGCTCTGCATGTTCCGAGCGGGCCGACGCATCCGAATCCGTCGTCATTGCTTCTCTCCTTGTTTGGCTTCGTCCGTCTGTCTCGCCGGCGGCTCTTGATTGAGTTTCAGCCAAAGCGTCTGGGTTGCGCCGCCGGACGGTCCGACGACGAAGCGATCCTGAACCGGCGCGATGGCGTCGGCAAGCGTCGAAGCGAAGATTGTCGTCAGGGTCGCCTGAGGCTTCTCTCTATATTTCGGCAGGATCTCCTCGAAATAAACGACGTCCGCGCGAACTTCTCCGATCGTGCGCTTGGCGTAGGATTCGGCGGCCGCGCGAATTTCGGCGGCTTCCGAGACCGCGGCGGTTTCCTGTTCGACCTGATAGGTGCGCGCCTGCTCGATCAGGCGCTCCGCATCCGTCTCCGCGAGCAGAAGCTGCTGGAAGGCGTCGATGGCGCTCGCCGGAGGCGCGACCAAACGCAAGACGAGGCTCTCCAATGCGATTCCGGCGTCCTGTTCGGCGATTCGAGCGACTAAAAGATTTCGCACGCGCTGCTCGTAGTTCGCCTTGTCGTAGTAGGTCTCGTTGACGTCGAGCGTGGCGCTGGCTTCAATCACTGCGTCATTCAGAATCGTTCGGAGAAGCTGGTTCGCCGCATCGAGCGATACGAGTTCCGATTCCAAAAGTCCTCCGGACTCCTCGTCCGACTTCATCTGCGAATGAATGTTCAGATAGTACTTCGCTGGATCGGAAATGCGGTATGTCATCACCCATTCGCTGTGGAGAATGGAGTTGTTTCCAAGAAGAACGTATCCGTCGCGACCGGGGCGGAGCTCATAGGATTCCGACGCCTCGCCGGCTCGCATGCGCGCTTCTTCCGAATACAGGAGAGTCGTTCCAGCCGGAAGAAACTGAGCGCTGACGACCTCCTGCTTCGTGATCGGAATGCGTATGATCTGGTTGACCGGATACGGAAGGAACCAATGCCAGCCGGACGAAAAGGACTGATGGAACTTTCCAAAACGAAGGACGATGACGTTATGCGTGGTAGAATCGACGATGAAGGATCCGCCGAAGACAAGAAACCACGCAAGCGCGATGAAGATGAAAACCGCAAAGACGATGAAGAACGTTTTCAAAGCGCGCGCGAGGAATTCCATGCCGCGCGCGAAAACGCTCTGAGACTCGTCCGGAACCGGAACGGGCTTTTCCTGCAATTCATGTTCCGTCATGGAACGATCCTCCTTCACTGGCGGACGGCGTCGGCGGGAATCGGCTTGCCGAGCGGACGCGGCGGATCGCTCGTCAGAGGCATGGGAAAGTTCGGTCCGTTGAAGACGTCGAACGGAATCGATCCGGTATCAAGGATCAGGGTCGTCTTGGACGACATGATCTTCTTCATTGCCTGAAGCTTGCGGAGAAAAGCCGCAAGCTCCGGCTCCTCGTTGAAGCGCGCGTAATATTTCGCGGCCTCCGCATCGCCGCGCGCCATGACGGCTTTCGCCTCGGCATTCGCATTAGTCAGGATCTCATTCCTGCGCATGTCGGCCTCCGTGCGCTTCTGCGCGGCGAGCGTCTTGCCCTTGTCGAGCTTCTCAGCGGCGGCGGTTTCGCGTTCCTGCTTCATGCGCCCTGCAATCGCGGCGGCGGTTTTCTGAGGCACGCCGATGCTGGAGAAAAAGACGTCGCAGACTTCCAACCCATAGGCGTTCATGACGTTGTCGCGCATGCGTTCAAGGATCTTCTCGCGCATTTCGTCGAGCTTCATCTTCGCAGGATCCGTATTGATCAGCTGGTCGCGGTCATACTGGCCGATTACTTCCTGCTTCACAGTCAGCATGACGCTGCCAAGATAGTCTTCGGCGGACGCGCGGCTGGAAGCCGACTTGTAGCGCTCCAAATCGCGGATGCGGTAAATGACGCTGATTCCAACGACGACCTGCCGCTGGTCGCGCGTGGTCGTCTCCGCCAGCTTGCCGACATTTCCATCGAACGTGCGGCGGCGAATGTCGTAGCGCACGATTTCCTGAAACGGCATCGGCCAACGCAGATGCAGACCGGGATCCGCTGTGCCGGCGGGCTTCCCCATGGTCAGAATCAGAGCCCGTTCCGTAGCGGGAACCTGATAAGTGAAGATCGCAAGAAGGAAGATGACAGCGACGACGACGCCCAGCAGAATCGTCGGCAGATAAAAGCTCTTCGCATGTCCGTCGCTCATGTCGTTTTTCTCCATGTTTGATTGGTTGGCGCAAGCAGGTCGTCCTCGTAATCTACAGTGCGAAACGAATTTGTCAAGAGAAAAACGGCGCGCAATGCGCCAGTCGTTGAAAAAAAGCCCGGCTTCCTTTCGGAAACCGGGCCAAAGCCGCAATATTCTCGCAATGCGATC
>CAZAAM010000071.1:0-9776 GCA_964483055.1 uncultured Victivallales bacterium | reverse complement strand
GAATTCGCCGTTCCGGAGTTCGTTCAAGATGCGGACGCGCTCGATCGCATCGATTTCGCTATGCAGATACTTGATGCGGACTCCGAGTTCGGAAAGATATTCCGCGAGACGTTCCGCGCTTTTTTTCGTGAGCGTGGCGACCATGGAGCGTGCGCCGAGCTTCGTGTTCGCCCGGATTTCCGCGATGACGTCGTCGATCTGCGTTTCCAGGGGACGCACCTCGACAGGAGGATCCAGCAGTCCGGTCGGACGGACGACGAGTTCGACGACGGCGCCGGCGGATTCGCGCAATTCATAGTCGCCCGGCGTCGCGGAGACGAAGACCGTATCGCCGGTGAGGCCAAGAAACTCTTCGAACGTAAGAGGGCGGTTGTCCAGCGCGGAGGGAAGCCGGAATCCGTAGTCGACGAGCATTTGCTTGCGACTGCGATCGGCTTTGTACATGGCTTGAAGCTGGGGAAGGGTCACGTGGGATTCGTCGATGAACAGCAGATAGTCCTTTGGAAAGAAATCGATGAGACACCACGGGCGCGAACCGGGGAGGCGTCCGGCAAGATGCCGGGAATAGTTTTCGATTCCGGGACAGTAGCCGATTTCACGCATCATTTCGACATCGTAATTGACGCGCTGATAGAGTCGTTGCGCCTCCACGAGCTTGCCCTGATCTTCGAATTTGCGAACGCAAAGCTTCATTTCCTCCAGAATGCCATGGACGGCGGCGTCGATGCGCTCCTGGGGAAGAACAAAGTGGCGCGCCGGGAAGATCAGCGCTTTTGCGGTCCGCTCCTTGACATGGCCGGAACGCGGATCGCGCCGCTCGATCAACTCGATGGAGTCGCCCCAGAATTCAATGCGCAGGACTTCCTCCTTCTGGGAAAGATGCACTTCGACGACGTCGCCGCGCACGCGGAATTGTCCGCGTTCCGGCGCAAGATCGTTGCGTTCGTATTGAATTGCAATCAGGAGATGCAGGAGCTGATCGCGGTCAAGTTCCTGTCCGACGGAAAGACGGATGCTCATTTCGGAATAGTCTTCCGGCGCGGTCAGGCCATAGATGCAGGAGACGCTTGCAACGACGAGCGTGTCGCGACGTTCCAGAAGCGAGGCTGATGCGCTGAGGCGCAGTCGTTCGATGTTGTCGTTGATGCTTGCGTCCTTGGCGATGTAGGTGTCCGTTTGCGGAATGTACGATTCCGGAAGGTAATAGTCATAGTAGCTGATAAAGTATTCGACGGCGTTTTCCGGGAAGAAGGACTTGAATTCGCTGTAAAGCTGCGCGGCGAGAGTCTTGTTGTGGGAAAGGACGAGGACAGGACGATCGATCTGAGTCTCTACAAGCTTCGCCAGCGTAAAGGTCTTTCCGCTGCCGGTCACGCCGAGCAGGGTCTGGCGGCGAACGCCGTTGGCAAGGTTTTCCCGCATGCGATCGATGGCGGACTGCTGGTCGCCCGCGGGCGCGTATTCGGATATGACTCGAAAGCCGCTCATGGCGCAGGATTCATCCTTTCTGCATCAGACGGCATGCAGTCTGATACTGGCAGAGTTCGCATGCGGATTTGTTTTCCGTGCACGGGAAGCGGTCGGGATCGACCGTTCCGTCGCCGCGAATCAGGCGAAGCATTTCCGAACTGCTTTCATCGATCAGCGGACGCGGATCGCCTCCATGCAGATTCATCAGCATCATCGCCGAACCGTTCGAAAGGGAATAGACGGAATGGAAGGTGGGATATGCGGGGTACTTCTGGTCGCGATACATGGAGAAGATGCTGCCGCGCATGGCGATTCGATTCATGCTGATTTCCGGCGACTCCTCTTCAAGGGATTCGCGCGCGATGCAGTCAAAAGCGCAGACCGTGCCTTCGCGGAAGAAGATCAGTCCTGGGGCGAGCCAGACAGGAAAGCCCTTGTAGTCGATTCGCAGAAACTTTTCGTCCGTGCGAAGATCGAGAATGTCCATGGCGGCGATTTCACGGAGCTGTTCGGTGCGGATCAGAATGGCGTAAGCGGAGCTGAGCGCGGCGACTGCGGCTCGGCAGATTTTGACATAGTCCGCGTAGTCTCCTATGCCGAGATGATGCTCCAGAATGGCCGGCAGCTTCGCATCATAGCGGTATTCGCGCGTCTTGAGGCTGTATTCCAAATCCGCCGTCGCCTTGCTGATGAAGCGAAGCAGATAAAAGTTGAAGTCGCGCGACTTTCGCTTTGAGCCAAGCGCGGCGGAAACCTTGCGGAGCGCGCCGAGGATGGATTCGTGAATCGTGCGAGCGATCCATTGGTTGAGCGGCATGAGGTATTTCGTAAAGTACGCTTCGCGCGCAATCATGTTGGAAAAGGCGTCCCATCCGCCTTGCGAGAGATAATAGCGGATGAAATACGCGCGTCGGCATTTCCGGAACAGCTCGTGCCGGAACAGCGACCAGGAAAATTCCGAGGCGACGATGCTGCGCTTCGGCATTGCGGCGTCCATAGCTTCTTTCGTGAAATCGCGCATATAATTGGATCTCCGTCTGCAGGCGCTCAGAAAGAGGCCGGAAGATAGTAGGGCTTTCCTGGCGGAAGAGAGAGGATCGCGCCGTCGGAAACGCCTGGAATCCGCACGTTCAGCGCATCGGTCTTTTCAGAAACGGATAGGAGGAAGTCGGCGAATCGCGGAGATTCGGACCAACGAACCGCCTTGCAGTTTGCACGGGAGGTTCCGGCAAGCAGAGCCGCCTCCTCCACGGCATCGGAAAAATAGCCGAGTTTGTCGACGAGATTCAGCGCAAGCGCCTGTTCTCCCGTCAGGATGCGTCCGTCGCCGATCGGCGCGGCAAGAACCTTGTCCAGGGGAATGCTGCGGGAGGTCGCCACGATGCGCGCAAAGCGCTGGAACATTTCATTCACGATCGCTTGGGCAAGATCGGTCGACTCCTTGTCAGGCGGAAGCGTGGGATCGAGCATGGCCTTTTTTGCGCCGGAAGTCAGGATGCGCGGCTCCACTTTGACGGTCGTCAGGAGCTTGGAGACGTTGTAGGAGCGCAGCACGACGCCGATGCTTCCGGTCAGGGTCGTCGGATTCGCGACGATCCGCCGCGCCGCGCTTGCGACGTAATAGCCGCCGCTTGCCGCCATGGAGTTCATCATGGCGACGACGGGCTTCCCGCAGCTGGCAAGAGCATGATGAATTTCATCGGATGCGGTTACTCCGCCGCCGGGCGTGTTCAGATTCACGATAATCGCGCAGACGTCGTCGTCCTTGGCCGCTTTTCGGATCAAGCGGATGATCTTCTTGGAGTTGGCGATTCCGGAGGAAAGCCATGCGCGTTCCGGCTCGTCGGCGATGACTCCGTTGATTTCGATGACGGCGATCGTCAGTTTCGCATCGGGATCGCCTTCGAGCACGGCGGATTCCGAAAGAAGGGAGTTCGTCGTCGAATCGATTCGCGATCCGAAAAAGACGAGGAGCAGGATCGGGACGAGGACGAGCAGAATCGTCAGGCATCCGATGCAGGTCAGGCAGCTGCGAATCGGCGCGAAGACGGAACGTCTGCGTGCGCGGATTTCTGAAATGTTGGCGTCTTCATTCATGGCAGAATCTCCCATTGTTGCATTTCGCATCGTATGGCGGGAGCGATGCGTTCCGCCTCGGCGCAGTCGAAGCGCGCCGGCGATTCCGTCAGGCAGTTCGCCATGGCGGCGGCAAGCGCGGATCGGAAGGCGTCCGCCGGCCTGACTCCCGTCAAAAGGTTGGAAAGAAGAACCGCGGAGCAGACGTCGCCGGAACCGATGACGTTCCGCACGTCTGGCAGATGCGGGAGCAAAAGACGGAACGCCTCGACGCGCGTAGCGAGAAACGCGGGATGCGCTCCGTCGGTGATCGCAACGATTTGCAAGGACGCATGGCGCGCCATCAGAGCTCGGACGTTCTCCGCAACGCAGGAGCCCCCAGTTATGGAAGAAAGCTCTTTTGCATTGATTTTCAAAATATTGGCTCCTGAATCCAAAAGCGCATGCGTCTGATTCGTCGTATCCAAAAGGATCGGCTTCCCGTCCGTCGCGGCGCGCCGAACCGCCTTTGCATGAAAGTCGGGCATGAGGTCGGGCGGCGCCGTGCCGCAGATCGCAAGCGCGTCCGCTCGTTCGAGCGCGTCCGCCATTGCCGCCTGAAGGCGAAGCTGAGGTTCGGGACCGACGGGAGCGGTCGGCTCGATCAGTTCCGTCGTGCGTCCGGTTTTGCGGCAAAGCAGCGTGGCGCAGATGCGCGTCGCGCCGGGAGTCGGTTGCGAGACGGCGTTCAATCCTTCCTCCGCAAGCCGACGGATGAGAAGATCGCCGGTCATGCCGCCGACGAACTGAAAAACCTGCGCTTTCGCAAGTCCCGCGATCGAAACGGCTCGAGCGAAGTTGACGCCCTTGCCGGATGCGCATTCCTCCAGAGAAAGAGCGCGGTTGACCTCATCGTGCCTGAGCTCTTGAAACGTCATGGTCTTCTGCCAGGACGGATTAAGTCCGGAGACGAGAATCGTCTTCATGGGCGCGCTCCTTTTCTGAGCGGGGCGGACGATGCGGAACGAGAGATGGACAGCCGTTCAATGGCGGAACGGAGCGCCGGCTGGAAGCGTTTCGCAAGAGAGCCCTTGCGTGCGGCGTTTTTCAGTCTGGTCAGTTCGAGACGCAGGGAAAGCCGTTCCTCCAAAGGAAGGCCGATGAAAAGTTCACCCGAAGCAAGCGCTTCCGGTTCTGGAAGTTCCGGCCCGATCCCGTGTTTTTTTAGAATTGCGGAAAGCTCCGCGCGGAAGGCGGCGTCGGCCGGAGATTCCAAAGAAGGAAGAAGCTCAAGCACGTTCGAATGGTTCGGGGTCGATTCGACGACAGCGCGCGCTTCCGGCGCATCGTCCGTCCATGCGCCATGTGCGGCAAGCGATTCGTTTTCCTTCATTAAGGACGTTCCCATGAGGGGCGTTTCCGTCTGCACGACAAGCGAATCGTCTGCGGACTGCGATGCTGGAAGATCTGCGTCCTTCATCGCGTTTTCATCCGCGTCGTTCGCTATCCGTACGACAAGATCTTGGACCGGCGCGAAGTCTTCCGCAAGGGAGGGCGGCGGCATGTCGGCGATGCTCGCGTTCATCGCGTCTCCTTGAAGATCGGACGGAAGAGCGATGCGCGGAGGAACGGTCGGAAAGGGCGCAGTGTGATTCCGCCCGTTGCGTTTCGCATGCCAAAGGAAAGCCGCACCGGCAAGAAGCGCAAGGATTGCAGCAAGACCGATTCTCAGAGCCGTCCGCTTCAGGGCGGCGGCATGGACGGGACGAAGCCCATGCGGCACAGACGCTGCTGCAATGCTTTTTCGAACCATGTCGTTGGCGCGCCGCTTCGCTCCATCCGCATCTTCGCCCGTTGTGACGGAAGGAAGAGACCGGCCGTCAAGGAACGCTTTCAAATCCGCGAGGAGCTCCGCGATCGTTTGATAACGGTCGGTCGGCGCCTTCTGGATGCACCGCATGACGATGCATTCGAAGTCCAGCGGCAGGTCGCTCCGCAGAGCGCTTGGCGCGACCGGGTCTTCCTCGCGCTGCTTTCGCAGCAAATCTTCGGTCGTGTCGGCGAGGAAGGGCAGGCGTCCGGTCGCCATCTGGTACATAGAGACGCCGAGGGAGTAGATGTCGGCTCGGGAGTCGCATGCGGAGGCGTCGTCGGCCTGTTCCGGCGCCATGTATTCCGGCGTGCCAAGGAGAGAAAAGGGAATCGTGCTCGCGCCGAATCGGACGGAATCGCTGCGTGCGAGACCGAGATCGGAAATCTTGCAGACTCCGGCCGCGTCGATCATGATGTTGTCGGGCTTGATGTCGCGATGAACGATGCCGGCCGCTTCCGTCGCGGCGAGTCCGAGACAGACGGAGATGGCGGCGTTTGCGACGAGGGCGTAGGGAAGCGGCCCCTCGCGCTGAAGCATGTCGTGCATGGAACCGCCGGGAAGGATTTCCATGACGAGGAACGGCAGTCCGTTTTCCATTCCGAAGTCATAGACGCGCACGACGTTGGGATGGTTCAGCTTGGCGCAGATCCTCGCCGTCCGTTCGAAGCGATCGAGCGAATCCTTGTCTCGCAGGAATTCCGGCTTCATCAGTTTGACAGCGACCGGGATTCCCAGCTTCGGATGGACGGAACGATAGACGACGCTCATGCCGCCGCATCCGATGCGACGTTCAATCCGATACGGCCCGATCCTTTCCGGCGCGGGTTCGTCGATGAAGGACGATTCGCGCAGGACGTTCGAACCATCGATGACAAAGCGTCGACCGCAGGAACATTCGGCGACCCCGCCACGCTCCGTGCGGGCGATTTCACGCTCGCGCTTGCATGTCGGACATTGAATGATCATGGCAGGGGGATCGGAACTCCCATGTTCTTGAGATCCGCGGCGAAGGAGGTTTCGTCGAAAGCCTTGCCGGGGCGCCAGCGTCCGCCGTATTCGAGCGTGGGAACCACCCAGTCGTCGCCGCCGTTGACCGCGACTACCTGCGCGACGACGTCGTCCGGGGCGGTTTCGATGTCGATCGCCCAAAAGTCGACCTTGTGCTTTTTGAGAAACCGCAGAGCGTCTTGGCAGTGAGGACACCAGGATGCATAATAGACGTTGAGCGTGGCCATGTTCGCCTCCTTTCCGGGACGTCCGAGTCGCCGCGTCGCGCGACGGCGGAAACGTTTTCCCGTGCTGTTTGGCGGAATATATCCCGCGCGCGGGCGATTGTCAAGACGGTTTTTCGCTTTTGCGCGTCGCGAGACTTTCATCGATCATGTCGAGAATGGCTTGCGCGGCGTTCGGGCGCGCCATGGCCGCGCCCTTCGCTCCGTTCGCTGCGTATTCTGCGCGATGATTCAGAAAATCGTCGAGAATCTCTTCGAACGCCTTCGGGGAACATGATTCGTTCGGCAGGATTCGTGCGGCGCCGGTCGCGGCGTAAAGCCGCGCATTGTCATCCTGATGTCGTTCCGAAGCATAAGGGTATGGGATGAGAACCGCATAGCGCCCGAAGAGAGCGAGCTCCGAGATCGTGCTGCCTCCAGCGCGGCAGACGACAAGATCCGCCGCCGCATAAAGGATCTGCATGTCCTCCATGGATTCCAATGTGAGCGCGCGGACTCCGGACTTTGCATACTTTTCGCGGATGGAATCGTACTTGCCGGGACCGGAGAGATGGACGATCTGAACGTCTTTCCGTCGCGCTTCCGGCACGGAGAAGCCTTCGTTGATCGCGGCCGCGCCAAGAGAACCTCCGAAAACCAGGACGATGGGAAGCGCGGGATCGAAGCCCGCCTGCCATTCGCAGTTCAAACGCTCAATCGCCGCTTCTCGAGAGGAGGGGCGATTTTTCAGGACGGCGTCACGGAGCGGAAGGCCCGTGACGCGGACCGGACAATGGACGGATTCCGCGTTGACGGCGGGGAACGAAAGAGCCATCCCGTCCGCAAGCCGGCTGAGAAAACGGTTCGACTTGCCGATTCGCGCGTTCCCGTCGTGCAGGAAAAGCGGAACGCGGGCGAGCTTCGCCGCCAGCATAGGCGGAACAGACGCGAACGAGCCCATCGAAAGGAGGGCGTCCGGCTGAAAGTCGCGAAGAACGTCTTTGGATTCCGTCACGCCGCGCGCCAAGGCGCGGAAGAAACGAACGATGCCGACGGGCGACTTGGAAAGCGGCGCACAGGAAACGATGCGGCTGTCAATGGCCTGCCCGGCTGCGATCTTCTTCTGGCGTTCCGCGTGCTTGCCGCCGAGAAGAAGCAAAACCTGACCTCCGGCGTCGCGAAAGGCGCGCGCGACGCTCAGACCGGGATTGAAGTGTCCGCCGGTTCCGCCGCAACTGACGATCAGGCGTTTCATTCCGTCTCTCCTTTCCGTTCGAAGTCATTCGTTTCGTTCTCGCCGTTTTCCATCCTGCGCTTTCCTGCGAATGGGAGCTTGCTCAGGAACCACTTTCGCAGATCGTCCGGATAGTCCGGCCGCCACGTTTCCAGCGCGACGCTGGCGATGCATCCGACCGCGACGAGGCATGCGACAAGATTGCTCCCGCCATAGGAAATCATCGGCGCGGGCATGCCTTTGGTCGGGAAGGCGGCGCAGATGACGCCGATGTTGATCATGGCCTGCAGAGACATGAACGCCGTCATTCCGAATGCGATCAGCATTCCCTGCCGCGAACGCGCCTTGCAGCTGATGCGCAGTCCCGTCGCGAGAAGAATCAGATAGGCGACGATTACGCCGAGAAGCATGATGAAGCCGAGTTCCTCGCCGGCGATGGCAAGGATGAAGTCGGTGTTGTCTTCCGGAAGATATTTGAGCTTCATGCGGCTTTGGGTGAAGCCGAGGCCGAACCAGTTGCCGGAGCCGAGCGCGAGCATGGAGTGCCAAAGCTGATAGCCGGCGCTTTCGGAGACCGGCTCCGGATCCAAAAACGTATTCAAGCGGGCGAGGCGCATCGGATCGAACTCGCGAATGTAGAAGTAGATAAGCGGAACGCCGATCGCGACGGGCCCGACGATCCAATGCCAGCGGATTCCGGCAACGTACATCAGTATCAGGAAGACGGCGGAGAGAAGACACGTCGTGCCGAGGTCCTCGCCGGCGAGCACCATGGCGATCACCGCTCCGCAGCAGATTCCGCCGGGCACGAACACCTTCCAGAAAGGATCCGTTTCAATTTGTCGCGTACGCATGGAGAGAAAGCGAGCCAGGAACAAGACGATCGCGATCTTGGCGAACTCGGACGGCTGGATGTTCATCCCCGCCGGGAGGCGAACCCAGCGCCGAGCGCCGTTGATCGGCGGGAAGAAAAGTGCGGCGACGAGCAGCAGGAAGACGGCGGCCATGAGAAAAGGACTCCAGTCGGAAAGACGCTTGGCTCCGATTATTGCGACTCCGACGAGTCCGACGAGTCCGATCGCCATCCATTTCAGCTGCTTGGTGAATGTGCTGATGCCTTCCGTCACATAGGAGGTCGAGTAGAGGACGACAAGCCCGAAGAAGGTGATCGCCAGCGCGGTCAGGATGAAGATGGCGAGTTCCGGCATCGCGGAAGTCGATTTCAGTTCGTCGTCCTTCTCGCAGTCGGGACGGATGATTCTACGCATGCGCATGGCGATTGTTCGGCCTCCCTGGAAAATTCTGGCGTCATTGCGGCAATCTAGCGTGAAAAACGGAATTTGCAAATGCGGAGAACTGGAAATCGCAATTTTCTTTCGACAAAAACGCGCGCCGCGCATTTGACACGCGCATGCATGCGTGATATATTCCCGTTCAAAACGCACAGATTTTCAATAGACAACATTCTCAGATCGGACTGCGTCGGTTCGGGAACGTCCCGGAACGATGTTGGGAAGAAAGGAGTTTTCATCATGATTTTCGGCATGCCCTGGTTCATGTTCGCCTTGATCGTTCTTGCTTTCGCCGCGGCTTTGTTTGGCGCGAAAAAGCGGTCGAATTCGATCACGCTTGCGGCGACGCTGGTTCTTGTCGCGTCCGTTCTTGTCGCGTTCGTCGTCGACTGGAAGCCGTCTGTGAAAACGGGTTTGGACGAGCTTCCGCTGCGAGATGCCGGCAAGGTCTTGGCGACAGCGGACTTTCTCGCCGCCAAGTTTCCCGAAAAGAATGTCGTGCTTCTTGCGGAGCAGAATTGGCTCGTCGGAGAGCGGAACGAACTTCGTATTCAAATGGACGAACTGGAACGGATTCTGAAGGAGCGCGGCTTGCACGTTCTCGGACGCGCCTTGCTTGGCGAACACCAGGAGTCGTCGGA
>CAZAAM010000070.1:0-9824 GCA_964483055.1 uncultured Victivallales bacterium | reverse complement strand
CAGCGCGAAAAAAAGCGCTTCCGTTCTAAAAAAATGCAAATATAGCATGTCAAGATTGCGACTTGCTAGCCAATGCAAGCGACAACTCGAGGTGCGGCGGTGCGACGGAACGGAAACGAAGGCGAAACGAATATGAAGGAACGAAGGGACAAAGAGGAAATGCGAAAAGAAACGATGCGCGGGCTTCGCTGCGCTCAGTCGATGCGCCGGAGCGAAGCGCGCTTGAGATTTGCAAACGATGCCGACAGGTTCGCCAGGAAATCGCTGCGTTGCGGCAAGCGCAGACCAATGCGGAGAAGAAGGAGGCTTCTCCGCATTGGCGGGGCGAATCGAAAACTCGGCGCGCGAATTCTTTCCAAAACGGCTTTGCGAACCGAATGCGCAAGCGCTTCCGAAATCTAGGAAAAGAGCATTCCCAATATAGCCAAAGCCGCTTTAAGTATAAAGATTTTCAAGGAGATAAATTAAAAAATTTCTTGCATTTTCGCTTGCTCCAAGTACGAACAAAGATTATATTTTCGACCGAAAAGCCCTTGTGTTCCGAGCTTCAAAGAATCGTCCGAAGCGAGGTTCGCGGAAACGACGACTCAGAGGCGGATCTGTCAATGAAACAAAAGCAAACAAAGGAAAAAACGACATGACGAAGAAAAAAATGACTCGCATCGCGACAGCAATCGCCGGAACGCTCTTTCTCGCACTCGCCGGAACAGCCTGCGCCGGCCTGGAAGCGAACAAGGCAGGAAACGACGTGCAAATTTCAATGCCTCTGCACGTCGAACCGGACGTGCAGGTGGGAAACAGCCCGGTCTACGGTTCTGCTACGGTTCATTCCTTCCTTTTCGGTCTCATACGAATCGGCGACGGCAAGCAAGCGATTGGAATCGATTATTTCGAAAAACCGGAAATCATCACACTGTCGAAACCGTGGTTGCTCTATGGACAGATCGCTGCGCGCAATGCGGCCGCCTATGATGCGATGAAAAAGGCGAATGCGGATATCATTCTTGCGCCGCGCTACGAGGTTGAATACCTTGATCTTCTCATATACAGTCGGTTCGACTGCGAGATAAAGGGATATCCCGGTCGGATCAACGGAGTCCGCGTCAAGTAATCGGGAAGAGCGCCGCATATGAAATATCTGATGGCATTCGCAGCATGCTTCACGCTATGCGTCGTCTACGCCTGCATCGGCGCGGCGCTAGGATGGAAACACGGCGGCGGCGTCATTCCGGCGGTTCTTCTGTCCTGGGCCGTCTTCGGAGCATGGAAAGCGATCGTCGGCTCAAGAAAGAAATCGGAAAAGGAGAAAAAATGACGCGAGTTATGAAACTCTTTTTGGGAACGATCCTCGAACTTGCGCTCGTCATGCTCGGCGCATGGATTTGCGACTCGATAGACACTGAGATTCCCGACCGTGATGCTAGAATCGTGCTGAAGATCATCGTCTGCGTTGTTCTCTTCGGGTTGATGCTGCACATATGGGGGGCGGTCGTCGGCTTCGTCAAGCGAAGGGATCCTCTTTCGGAACTTTTCGGCGAGGACGCATGCGCGTCCGCGCCGAATCCCACGGAGCAGAATCCCCGTGCAGACGTCTCCGCGCCGAATCCCACGGAGCAGAATCCCGCGCCGACGCCGAATCGAAATCCGCCCGTCCCCGCGGAATGGGGCAGGGAAAGTCTGGCGCGAGCCATGGAGGAGCTTGAGTCCGGCGCGCTTGACAAGGGCTCGTGGGCGGAAGCGCTCATCCGCGCCGACGGCGATGAGGCGAAGGCGAAAGTCGAATATCTCAAAATACGCGGCGCGCAACATGCGCAAGCAAAAGTTCAGACCTCCAGCGAATCCAGCGAAAAGCGATCGCAGTCAGAGCCCTCAAAAGAAAGGGAGGAAACGACATGAATCTGCATGTTCTCGCAACCTATTACTACAATTCCAACTATCGCAATCCCGGTTATTTCGTTTCCAATGACGCGATGATTGAAGGGCTCAGCATGATTGTGAACCTTGCGTTTGCTTTCGCAATCGTTGCGACGCTGCTCGCCCTCGTCAAGGCTGCAATTTGCAATGAAGATGTTTCGAAAGAAAAGAGAAACCAACGCGCCGCAGCCGCTCTTCAGGAATTGAAATGCGGAAATCTTGACAAAGGCGCATGGGCGCTCGCTCTGATACGGACAGGATGGAACGAGGAGAGCGCCCGCCTGGAATACGTCAAGCTCCGGCGCGACGTGGATGACGACGAGGACGAATATTAAAAGGATTGCTTCATCATGCTTACGAATTTCATTTTGATAGCCTCATACAGCGACGGCGACTTCGGACGCGATCTCGGCCACTTAATCGCGAAATTGATATTCGCCGACAACAAGGAGATAATCGATTTCGTCACCAATGAAAATCTCGGCCACTTAATCGCAAATTTGATATTCGCCGGACTTGTCGTTCTGTTTGTCATCGGCCCCGCCTGTCTGTTCGCACGCGTCCAAAACTCAAGCGACCAGTTGAAAACAAGGAGGAGAAAGACCGAAATCAAGCGCAACGCAGGCGCAGCTCTCGAGGAACTGGAATCCGGAATCGTCAGGCAAAGCGAATGGGCGGAGGCTCTGCTTCTCGCGAACGGCGACGAGCGGCGCGCTAAGATCGAATATCTCAAAATTCGGGCGAAGAACGGATCGGAAAAGTCGAACCTTGAATGAGAAAACAGGGAGAACCGGCGGCATGAATGGAATCTCTATGGAATTGCTTGGCGTCCCGATTTCGACGGCAGCATGCCAAAATCCTGCATCAGAGACGAAAAGGCCATGATGAATGAAACTTAGGATGCGTTTGCAGAAAACAATGGAACGTGCGGCGTGCAAGCCGTCGGAAAGGAATGTATGAAGGAAATGAAATCAAAGAACTGGCAATGCTCGCACTGTGGAGCGGATGTCACGGCTCTGGTCGAACAGGCCTTGCGCGCCTACATGTCTCGGAACGGACGCAAAGGCGGCGCGCGGCGGACCGAAGCGCAGATTGCGCACCAAAAGGAGGCTCTTGCGGCGATGAACGCCTCCATGACGCCGGAAAAGATTGCCGCGGCGCAGAAAAAGCGTCTCGTCACGTTGCGTCGGAAGCGTCTGGAACAAAACAAAGGCCCCAATGCGAAGAAATAAGGAATGAGCCGTCTGGAAACACGAACCCAAACGGAAGAACGACAATGCGAACGAAGGAATGAAACCGGCAAGCCGCGAACGCGAACGTCCTTCCCGTTCGCACGATCGCAAGGCGACAGGGCGGCGACGAAAAAAGAAAAAGGATGCGATCATGAACATGGCGACGACGGGAGATCTTATGAATTACGACGACTATGAAGTCTTTCCCTATCGGATTCGGCGAAATCCGGAGAGGAGACGACGTGCCGGCATTCCATCCTGAAAGGCGGATCGCATGAAACGAAACAGTCATCTTCTCGACAGTCCTTGCAAAAAGAAAGCCGTCCGGAATGCAAATCGAACCTCCGAACGCCGACGGTTCATGACGACGTCAAGGAAATTCCCGACGGGCGTTCTGACGTCTCTGCTTGCAATCATCTGCGCGCTTCTCCCGATGCGCGCGGCCGCTCTTGGAGCGCGAATCGGAACGACGTTTCTCGATCTGCCGTGTCCGCCGGGCTATGCTGATGCTGCGACTCTTCCGCACGGATTTCTGACATACATGTCGCGGCTCATGCCGGACAACGTTCGGATCGTCGGCAGTTGCGTGAAGGCGAAGGAAGGAACGCGCCTCGCGCAAGGCGATTTTTCGCAGATGGAAGGATTCATCGTCTATATAACGGCGCGCGAAATCGAAAACCGGACCGTCGATGAAAAGTTCTTCCGTGAATTCAAGCAAGGCTTCGCGCAGGGTTTCGAAGAAACCGTGCGCAAGGAAATGGCCGGCGCGCAGCCATGGACTCGCATGGAGGTCAAGGAGTTCGGAAGCGCATGCGACGTGCGGGTCGCAAAATGTCGTCCGCTGGGACTTTTATTCGAGAACGAACGTTGCATCAGTCTTGGCTGCGTCCGTGACATGGAAACGCGAACGGATGCGGGCGTTGCGAGAACGTTCCGCTGGCTTTCTTCCGCGACGGCGATTCTCGTCCGAGGCAGGATCATCGTCGCCTTGACCACGAAAGCAAGCCGAAAGGAAGCCGATGCAGAAGGCGCGCGACGGTTCGTGATCAAGCTCGTCGCAAACACCCTCGCCAGAAATGAAAGCGCCATGCCGACTTTGACGCCGGAACGCGGCCCGCGCGTTTCGAACGAATCCGAATTGTTCGAAGGAAATCCGTTCGCCTCCCCGCTTTTCACCTCTGACTGGAAACAACATGTCTTCGCAGCGGAGCGAACGACGAACTCGCCTGTTCTTTCAATCAAAGCGCCGTCGGACTGGAAACTTTCGACAATACGAACATCCATGGGATTCGACATGACGAAGCTCTCCAGTCCGCCGCGTCGCGGCGTCATCCGATCCTGCGCAGTCGGCATCATTCAAACGAAAGCGGCGGCGGAGATCGCGCGAGAGCTCGAGCGCAAACCGGAGCTCGTATCGAAGAAGAACCTTGACAAAATGAAGTATCTCAAGTTGGCGAACGGGGAGCTTCTGCGTTTCGGGTTGACGAGAGTCGATGGAGAAAAAAGTCTTTGGACCGAATCGCGACACGATGTTTCATCGTTCGACAAGTCGTCCGATTTCAAAATGCTTGCAATCATGTCTCCCTGGCCGGAGAAGAATGCGGTATTCGTACTGAGCTTCTGCGTCGAAAGCGAGAGCGGACGGTCCGCAATGGAGCGGGGATGGAAGGAAGCCGCGCCGATCTTCCGCGAGATTCTGAAAAGCGCGGCCCGCCAATGAAGATGCGCGCCGCAGCATTGCCGACTTGCGAAACGCCGCCTCGGGATCCGTTTTTGACGTCAAGACAAATCTGAAAGCCCCTCCCCCGTTCCCTGCCGACGCGCTCTTAAGCGATTTCGGCATCCGCACGTTTCGAAACCAAGGGAGGAGAGACCGCGCGTTTCGATTTCCGCGCTCTGTCAGCGCGAGACGGGAATCTTCAGCTTCTGTCCGACGTAGATGTTGTCGTTCTTAAGATTGTTCGCACGCTTGATGTCGCGAACGGAAACGCCATAGGCCTGCGCAATGACGCTCAAAGTCGCGCCGGCCTGAACTTCATAGATTTCATATTCGGCGGGAAGCGCGCCCTGTCCGGATCCGCGCGATGGCGCGGGAGCCGGAGCAAGCGGACGGGAATCGATCTTGTCCATTTGCGAGATGATCTTGCGGAACTGTCCGTCGTAGGTCGATTCGCTGGCGGAAAGGCGCTTTTCCAGCTCGGCGACCTGACGAACGAGACGCTGATTGATTTCCGCCATGGAACGGACCTGCTGCTCCAAATCCATGATCTTCGTTTCCAGCATGGCGTTTTCGTCCTGAACCTGATTGAGCTTGACGTTCACTTGACCGGCAAGCTCTTCGACATAGGACATGGCGTCGCGACCGGGAGGATTCGAATTCAACTGCGGGCGGCTGTATTGCTGCGCGGAGAGCGGAAGCGCCGAGGCAAGCGCGAAGACGGCGAAGGAAAGGATGCGTTTCATAAGAAGTTCCTCCTAATGTTGGCATTCATGCATCAAATGGCATTATGCGTATAATGTACCTCAAAGCGCAAATTTTTCAAAAGGGATTTGAAAAGTCGCGCGAAAATGGTATTTTATTTTTTCTTTTAAGCAAGGGAGAAAATATGGATTTCTACGAAAGACTGAAGAGCTTTTTGAATGAAAACGACCGCTTCGCGCATGAAAACGGGATGAAGCTGCTCGAAGTCAAGGAGGGCTATGCCGTCACGGAGCTCGTTTCCGACGATCATCATCGCAACGGCTACGGCATGCTGATGGGCGGCGCGCTGTACACCCTGTCTGACTTCGCCTTCGCCGCCGCGTCGAACTCCTTCGGGATGAAGGCGGTCGGAATGACAACGACTTCCTCGTTCGTGCGTGCGGGCTTCGGACCGGCCTGCAAGTGCGTTCGAGCCGTTGCAAAACTTGTGAACAAGACGCGCCGCACGGCAGTCTTCGACGTCGATGTTCTGAACTCCGAAGGAGCGATCTTGGTTCACAGCATCATGACCGCGTACATTCTCGCGGAGCCAATCTTTCCGGAAGAGTGACTTCCGATCTTTGAACGACGCGCAGGAGGAACGCGAGCGCATTCGCTGCTCCTCCGCGCAGGAAAAAGAAGAAAGCGTCTTGAGACGCTTCTTCGCGCCTTCTCCTGCGGACATTCCCTGCATTCCGCTGCAAACGCCGAGTCGAAATCACCAGTCGTTCTTGAGCTTCTCTGCGGTCATGCGCACCTTTTTGAGCTCATGCGAAATGCGGATGTGCTGCGGACACTTCTTCTCGCACAGACCGCAGGAGACGCAGTTCGAAGAAAACTCCTGCTCCGTCAACAGTCCGAAATAGGCATTGAGAAAGACCCAGTTCACGTTTCCGGATCCGCGATAGATGTTGTACGCGGTGAAATTGCCGGGAATGTTCACGCCGTGCGGACAGGGCATGCAGTAGCGGCAGGCTGTGCAGGGAATGGTCGAAGCGCTTTGAAACAGAATCCGAATTCGATCCAGCATCGCATTCTTTTCCTCTGAAAGAGGCGCAAAGTCCGAAAGACTGCAAACGTTTTCCCCGACCTGCTCTTTCGAACTCATTCCGCTCAGGACGGTCATGACGTTCGGCAAGGATGCCGCGAAGCGGAGTCCCCAGGAAGCCGGCGTCGCATGAGGCGTCGCGCGCTCCAGCTCTTCCGCAGCCTGCTTGGGCAGATTGACAAGCGCGCCGCCGCGCAGAGGCTCCATCACGGCGACGGGAATGTCTGCATCCGCGAGGCATTGATACATCTCCTTCGCGCCGATTGCGACCCAGTCCACGTAGTTGATCTGGAGCTGGGCGAAATCCCAATCATGCGCGCCGACGATCTCCTTCAGCAAAGGAAGCCGGTCGTGAAAGGAAAAGCCGAGATTGCGGATCTTTCCTTCCTGCTTCTTGCGCGCCAGAACGCGGTACGCATCCGTGCGCTTTGCCGCATCCCACGTCGGAGCGCACAGGCTATGCATCAGATAATAGTCGAAATGCGTCTTCCCGCACTTTTTCAGCTGAAGCTCGAACATGTCGTCGACATCCTGCGGAGTCTTGAGCTCCCAAAGTGGGAGCTTGTCCGCAAGAAAATAGCGATCGCGCGGATAATCGTTCAGTATGCGTCCGAACACGACTTCCGATTTTCCGCCATGATAAGGAAACGCCGTATCGAAGTAGTTCACTCCGTTTTGGATGGCAAGCTCGACCATTTCCGCGACCTGACGCTCGTCGATCTCCTCCGTGCCAGGCAGCAGAGGGAAGCGCATGCCTCCGAAGCCGAGAAGCGAAATTTCGTCGCCGGACTTTCGATTTCTTCGCGTGGAAACCATTGTTTGTTTCGACCTCCGTATTCAAGATTCGCAGCCGCGCGCCGAGCTCGTTCGGACAATGCAGCATCCGGAGGCGGACGGGGCGCGCTTTTCTGCAATCTACACGCGCGAGAGGAGAAAAGCAAGGTCGCAACGCGTTTTTTCATGCGAAAAAGCATGGACGCAACTGCGAGGCGAATCTTCACCGTTTTTTATGAAAAACGAGGCGTTCTCCCCTGATCTTCCGGCGTTCTTGCGACATATGCTCGAATTCGAAGATCCGAAAAAAATCAAAGATGAACCTGAACGCCTGCTGCGGGCGACGCGGCCTTCGGGACAGCGACATCGGGCAATCGCTTTAAGAAAATGGGGGTCTCCAATGCGCCACGGAAATCTTCGAAATCCTCGACTCCCGCCTCGATCGGCGGCCCGAGCATGAACTGAACAGGATTCCGGGACGCATCGCCGTTCCGCAGCACATCGTCGATATCCGAACACGGCGGATCAACGACAAATGCGAAACCGAAGTCAACAACGACTGTCGTGCGCAGTTCAAGAGTGCGATCGGAGCATGCAAAAGCGGACTGCGCCTTCATGCGCCAGCGAACGAACATCGTCATGGCGATCGGCTTCCGCCTGACTTTCAAAAACTCCATGCAGCTCCTTCCGATAGGCGTTGACTTGAGGACGCGCGAACATTGCCGGATTCCGCAAGATCGCCGACGCAATCAGCGGTCTTTGCGTGCAATCGGCGTAAACCGTTCGATTCATGAAAATCGGCGGCATTCCCGATTTTTTTTCGTATTTTCGCATTTTTCGGAAAAAAGCTCTTGAAAAACATTCGCCTCAGTTGTAAGTTGCAGACGGGGCAACCCGAAGAATTCACCACAAACAAGGAGATTTTCTTATGGCGAAAAAAGAAAACATCGCTATCATCGGCGCGGGGAAAATGGCTACGGCGATCACGATTTCCCTGGTTTCGAAGGGAATCGCTCCGGAACGAATCCGGGCTTACGATGTCAGCGATCATGCCGCCAAACTGTTTTCCGCCATGACCGGATGCGAGACCACGACCTCGCTGGACGATGCGCTGAAGACTGCGGGGACCGTGCTTCTGGCCGTCAAGCCGCAGTTCGCCGCAGCCGCCCTCAGCGACGCCAACATCGCTCTCAAGGACAAGCTCCTGATCTCCATCGTCGCAGGGATGAAGCTCGCAAGCCTGATGGAAGCCTCCGCCTCCACGCATGTCATCCGCGTCATGCCGAACACGCCCGCCCTTGTTCGTCAGGGCATGACCTGCTTCGCATGCTCGAAGGACGTCACCAAGGAAGAGCGCGATTTCACTACGGAAGTCCTTTCCAGCTTCGGCATCGTTCGCGAAGTTCCCGAATCGTTGCTCGACGCCGTGACCGGTCTCAGCGGAAGCGGCCCTGCGTTCGTCATTGAATTCATCTTCGGACTTATTGAAGGCGGCGTCTACAGCGGCATGCCGCGTGAACTCGCGACGGAATCCGCGATTCAGACCGTGCTCGGCACAGCAATGATGTGCAAGAAGAATCCAAAGCTCATCTCCGATCTTCGCAACGCCGTCATCACGCCTTCCGGGACGACATCCTATGGAATCCACGCCATGGATCGCGCCGGTTTCCGCGGCATTGTATCCGACGCGGTCATCGCAGCCGCAAAGCGCTCCTCTGAACTCGGCTCGAAATAAGCGGATGTTTTGAAATCCGCATTCGGCATGCGGCTTTCAAATGCGTTCAAACGAAAAACGGAGAGACGTCAGACGTCTCTCCGTTTTTTTCCATGCATCCCGGCTTTGCGACCTCGATATGAGCGAATCCGCATTTCGGCGTCAAGCCAGGAAATCTCCGATGAACGGCTCAGGAACGGGGCGCGCCCGCTTCCTGCCGGAGAGCCAGATCCGCAAGCACGATGGCAGTCATGGCTTCCACGACAGGCACGGTGCGAGGAACAAGGCATGGGTCATGACGTCCGAAGATCTTGATTTCCACCGGCTCGTCATTCAAGTTCACCGTCTGTTGCGGCAGAGAAACGGACGCAGTGGGCTTCATCGCGCATCGGAAGACGATCGCATCCCCGTTGGAGATGCCGCCGAGCGTGCCGCCCGCATGATTCGTGGCAAAGCGTCCGCCCGGAAGCAAAACGTCGTTGTTTTCGCTTCCGAAACGATCCGCGACGGCGAATCCGTCGCCGAATTCGATTCCTCGAATCGCGCCGATGGAAAGCACGGCGTGCGCCAGAAGCGCCTCGATCTTGTCAAAGACCGGCTCGCCCCAACCGGCAGGAACGCCATCCGTTCGGCATAGAATGATGCCGCCGACGCTGTCGTTCTTCGCGCGGGCGGCGACGA
>CAZAAM010000069.1:0-9842 GCA_964483055.1 uncultured Victivallales bacterium | reverse complement strand
GGGGCCGTCCGGCTGGCAGTTGCGCTTGAACTGCAAGGAAAAGAAACGCTGCAGAAAGATGTCGAGCCATTGTTTGAGCCGTGCTTCCGGATGGATGCCGTCGAATGCGCGGCGAGCCAGGCAAAGCAGTTTTTCCGGCGGGAAGCCGGACTTGACGAAATGGTAAAGGAAAAAGTCGTGAACCTCGTAGGGCCCGAGAGTCTCTTCCGTCTTCTGCGCAATGCGGCCGGAGGCGTCCGCGGGAAGCAGCTCCGGACTTACCGGCGTGTCAATGATGTCGCGCAGAATGTCGCGAATCGCCGGCGCGGAGCGTTCGCCCGTCCATTCGACGACATAGCGGACAAGCGTCTTCGGGACGGCGCAGTTGACCGCATAGTTGGACATATGATCGCCGTTGAACGTGCACCATCCGAGAGCGGCTTCGGAAAGATCGCCCGTTCCGATGCAAATGCCTTGTTCCTGATTGGCCATGTCGAAAAGGATTTGCGTTCTTTCGCGCGCCTGAGCGTTTTCGTAGACGACGTCGCGCACGTTTTCATCGTGCCCGATCGAACGAAAATGCTCGCGACATGCGTCGCTTATTGGGATTTCCCTGAGCGTGACTCCGAGTTCGCGGCAGAGAGATACCGCGTTGTTGTATGTTCGTCCCGTCGTACCGAAGCCCGGCATGGTGATCGCCGTAACATCGGAGGCCGGACGTCCGAGCAGCTCCATCGTCTTGACGCAGACTAGCAGGGCCAGCGTGGAGTCGAGACCTCCGGAGACGCCGATGACGGCGGTCTTGGCGCGCGCCGCCTCCATGCGCTTGGCAAGTCCGGTGCATTGAATGGAAAAGATTTCCGAACAGCGGGCGTCGCGCTCTTCCTGTCCGGCGGGAACGAAAGGATGGCGATCGATCGGGCGAAGCGTTCCATCGCTTTGGGGCAGGGGATCGGTTCGTACGATACGGAATTTCGGAAGCGACGCCAAAGCCGCGGCATCTTCGAAAGGCGTTTCCGCAATACGCGCGTTTTCAAGACGTTCCAGGTCGAAATCGACGAAGTGCAATGCGTCTTCTCTGCGGAAGCGGGGCGAATCGAGCAGAAGCGCTCCGTTTTCAGCGGCGAGACAGTGCCCGGAGAAGACGCAGTCCGCCGTCGACTCCGTGACGCCGGCTCCGGCATAGCAATAGGCCGCGACGCACCTTGCGCTTTGAGTGCGGACAAGATCGCGTCGATATTGAGACTTGCCGATCAATTCATCGCCGGCGCTTGGATTGAAGATAAGATTCGCGCCCGCAAGCGCAGCGGTCGAGCTGGGCGGAATCACGCTCCAAAGATCTTCGCAGATTTCCACGGCGGCAGTAACGTCGCCGCCGTCGGAGAAAAGAAGATCGCCGCCGAACGGCGTGTCGCGGCGACCGGCGAAATCGATCGTCGCGCCCGTCACGTCCGCACCGGAGGAGAACTGGCGCTTTTCATAAAATTCTCGATAGTTCGGGAGATGCCGCTTCGGTACGATTCCGAGGATGTCGCCCCGACGGACAACTGCGGCGACATTGAAAAGCCTTCCCTGCCAACGGAGCGGGAGACTCAGGAGGAAGATGGGGGAGAAGTCCTTTGAGAAATCAGCGAAGTCGGCAAGCGCATTTTCCGCATTGCGCAGGAGGGCGGAATTAAAGAAGAGATCGCCGCAAGTGTATCCGGTAAGGCAGAGTTCCGGGAAAAGAACGACCGCCGCTCCGTTCTTGGCGGCTTGTTCGGAGAGCGTTTTCAGCGTCTTGAGATTCGCAGCGACGTCGGCGACTTGGACAAGGGGCGATCCGATCGCGGCCCGATAGAAGTGAAACATTGCTAAGCTCCTCCGTCTGCATCCAGTTCGAAAAGATCGGCGCCGCGCGGCGTTTCAAGCTATAACAAAAAACAGAAGCAGGGTTGCATAACCGCTCCAACCATGTCGTGGGCGTTAGAGCCTTGCGGCTCTGATGTATTCTTCGTTCAGAGGAATGAACCCTGCTTCCTGATCATTAAAATATCCGCTTTCTTTTAAAAAGCAAACGCATATTCGTTTTTTTTCACAACTTTTTCGAAAAATGCGCTTTTTCAGGAAAAATCAATGAAAGGAGCGCGTCATTGCGCGGTTCCGAGCCGATCAATCGCCGCCGCTGTCGCCGGATTCGTCGCAAAGCACGGATATTGATTTCCTGCGTGCCAAATGCGCCGCCGCGTCGGATAGACATTGCCGTTCCACAAGGCGGCTTGCGGAAGCTGAATGCCATAAACGTAAATCATGCCGTAATACTGTTCGGCGATCGCCTGCGTCGGGCTGAAGGCGTTGGCGAATCCAAGCGTCCCGTTCAGGAGAACCTCTTCCGAACGAAGTACGATCGTGCTTGGAAAGCCGGGCAGGACGATCGGGGCATTCGGGGAAACCTGCTCGCTCCAGCCGTTGTTCAAAGGCGGAAGCATGCCGCCCGCCGAAGCCGGACCGGAAAACTCCCATCCCGGACGCCATGCTTCCTGAAGTCCGCTTGCGGAATTCAGCTCCAAAGCGCGCCGGGATGCCGGCGTCAGCTCGTCAAGTCTGACCTGACGTATCGTAAAGGAGCCATCCGGAAGATATGCGGCGATCGTCCATTCATTTTCATCGACCGCCTCGATCGAAACGTTCTCCAAAACCGTTCCGTCATTCATTTGCAGCTCCAGCGCTCCGCATGCGCAAGAAACGCAAAGAGCCGCGAGACACGCTACACGCTTGTTCATGATCCCCCTCCTTGTTTTTTTCGGCTGCTGCGCGAACCTATGGCGCCGTCCTGCTTGCGCCGTTCGCCGCATCGGCGGGATCGTCGCTCCAAAGCGGGACGGCGTCCGCGCTTCGAATCCAGCCGGACGTTCCGTTTTCCAAAGTTGCGCGCCGCCAATTCAGACGCGATTCGTGCAGATGAAGGATCTCTCCCGTCTTCAGCGAGGCTTCAACACGACCGGACTGCTCGGACGGGAGCGAAAAGAGCTTCGCGTCCGGCTCCACGACGACGGCGATTTTTCTTTTGTCGAAAGCAAGCGCCTTTGCCGCAAGGAATCCAAGAGAAATCGCAAGCAGGACGCATCCGGCAATCAATGTCCAAAAGGCCGATTGTTTCCGACGCAGAAGCCGCATGGCAAGAGCAAGCAGAATCACCATGACGGAGAATGCCGTGAAAATCATCCATTCATCGATCCGAAGCGAGTCGCGCAGGAATGCAAGCGCGTGGCGCGGGGATTCCACGCGATTTTCATCCGGAAGCATGAGCTTGGCTCGCGTCAGATTCAGATTCCCGAGCGTATCGGCGTTCCGCGGCGCAAGAATATGAGCCCTCTCATAACAGACCAAAGCGCGCGCGTAATCTCCCGTTTGATAAAAGCAATTTCCCAGATTGTAAAAAAGATCTGCCGAGATTCTGCCTTTTTCAAGAAGCGAGGCATAGAAGCGCATTGCGGCCTTGAAGTCGCCAGCGTCGTAACAGGTCATCGCCTCTTCTTCGGTTTGCGGCGTCAAGCGGTTGTTCCCGTCGTCTTCTGCGAGTGCGGAATTCTGTTCATTTTCCCGAACAGCGAATGCCGTCGTTTGCGCCTCGTCCTTCGCATTGTCATTCAAGAAGGAATCTTGTGCGTGAATCATGTTCGTTTGAAGCGCAGGAACCGGCGCTAAAAACATAAGGAGGAGAAGGAAGAACGCACGCAAGGTCCGAAGAAGCTTTCTTTGAAAATCAGCATTCAGCTCCTTGCGCAGATGCGGATTCCACTCGCAATCGGAAAGGAAGGCGAGCTGCGATCCGAACTCCGGACTGGCTTCCTTGATTTTTTTCGCGGTTTCGCCCAGCGGCGTTCCTGCGGGAAGCCCAAGCCAGTCGTTCAGGAGGGCGGCGATTTCCGACGCCTTGTCAGGAAGTTCTTCCGGCGGGATTCCTCCCAGGACGCGCAAGAGGCTTCCCTTCGCTTTTGCGGCGAACATCCTGCGGCGTATCGCCGGATCCTTTTCCATGGCGCGCCGCCGCACGGAGATCCAGAGCGCCGCCAGTAAAACGGCAAGCCCGATTCCGAGAAGCAGTCCGCCTGGGAGGAGCGCATTCATTGGAAGCGGGGCAAGGAGGTTCACGGAGGAAAGCCGATGCAGGTACAGAATGTCTTTTCGCACGGGCGAGGCAGGATGAGCCGTTTCATTGTCGGACGCGTCGATGACTCTTGTTTCCGTCGCGCCGACAAGCGTCCTCGCCTTTTCGAAATTCAGGACCTTCTGAAAGTCAACCCGTCGATACGAAGCGGAAGTCGTGTCGAAGAAGGCGCAGTCGAAATGCAGCGTTTGTTCGCCGGGTTCCAGCGGGATCAGAGTGTAGCGCAGTTGCGCGCCGGAGGGGAGCTGCTGAATTTCAGGCGGATATGCTCGGAATCCATGAGGCTCGAATTTCAGAGGAATCAGCGGTTCCGTGGATCCCGCTCCAACGAAGTCGATGCGGAGCGTGAGGGGCTCTCCTACTCGGTAGGGCCCTGGAGAGATTTCCACGTGTCCGGTCCATGGTCCGACCAGTCCGCAGAAGGGCGCCGCGCCGGGTCCGGTCGGCGGTTCCGGGAGCGGCTTGACCTCGATCGGTTCGGTCGTATCGGAAAGACGCATGCGTCCGACCGTGCGGGGTCCGAAGAAGCCATCGCCTTCCAGCAGTGCGACTTCGCCTTCGGCGCGAACGGCAAGACGCCCCGATGCGATCGGACGGATTTTCGTAGTGAATTCCGTGACTTGGAAGCGATCGACTCCGATTCGGGTCCAATGCTGGCTGGGAGGCGCGAAATTCGGATTTTCCGGATTGACCTTGCGGAAGTCGTGAAAACGGAAGCTGGCTCCGTCCGGATTCGTCAGAACAGGATATTCCGTCGGCTGAAGACGAAGCGGCGCGCGAGAGAAATAGGAAACGGAGACGGAGATTTCTTCGCCGACGTAGAGCGTTTTGCCTGACGGATTGATCCGAACTTCGGCGAATGCGGGAACGGAGGAATCCGTCTTGGCCTGAGTCGGCGTCGGCGCAGGCGAGACGGAAAAATTCAGAGGCTTGGTTTGAATCGTCTTGCCATCAACGACGACGGGAAAGGATGGAAGCAGGAACGAGCCGGGTTTTTCCGCAGTGAAGGATAGCACGCAGTCGAAGGAGGATGTCCGACGGCCGTTGACGATCTGGGTTCGGCTTGAACGTGCGAGCGAGCCGCTCCAACGAATTCCGTCGATGTTCGGTATCGAGTCGAACTCCGGATATGCGTCCGGCGAGCTAACGATAAGATTCGTCTCCATTCCGACGCACGGCGATTCCGGAGAGATGCGCAGGGAGACGTCTCGGGCGAAAATGGGCGTTGCAGTCAAGAAGACCGCAAAAAGAACTGCAAGAAGAAAACTGTTTCGCATCATATCGTTGGTTCGTCCTTCATATTTGCGATTCAGAGAGCGAGGGCGCATGGCGCCGAAACGCTCTTTGCGAATCCGTTCATTCCGTTTTCGTCACCAATCCTTTTCCACCGGCTTGCGACGGCGGAGATCCCGTTCCTTTAAGAAATCGCGCAACTCCTTTTCATCGTCCGCCATTGCATCCAGAATGGCTTCCGCCTGACGTTCGTCCAGTTTTCCCGGATGCGTCGGCTCGGAAGGCGGAGCGGAAGCGGGAGAGGGCGGCGACTGTTCGCCGTTCTTGCCGTCGTCCTGATTCTGATCGTCCTTCTCCTTATTTTCTTTTTCGGAAGAAGAAGCGTCTGCGTCGTTCTTTCGATTCGATTCGTCCGGCTTGTCATCAGACTCGGATTTCTTGCTCTCGTCTTGCTTTTCATCCGATTGCGACTTGTCGTCGTCCGTGTCGCCGGAAAGCGCATCGACCGCATTCCTGAGATTTTGTTCAGCATCCTCGCCTTTTCCGGCGCGTTGATTCTCCAACGCTTTTTCAATTTCGCTTTTCGCCTTGGACGCCTGTTCGCGGACTTGGTCCTGAGCAAGCTCCTGCGCCTGACGCTCCAGTTCTTCCGCGGTGCGCCGAGCCTGCTCAGCGGATTCCTGCGCGGATTTCTTCTGCGATGCGGCATCGTCGGACGCATCTTGCGATTCCTCGTTTTCCTGTTTTGCATCAGAGGCGGAATCCTGCGGGCCTTGATTTTGCCGGTTCTGCTGATCCTGCCGGTTCTGCTGATCCTGGCGGTTCTGCTGATCCTGCCGGTTCTGCTGATCCTGCTGTTCGTTTTCCTCTTTTTGTCGATCAAGGGCTTGTTGCGCCTGGCGTTGCGCCTCTTGCTGGCGGCGTTTCATTTCCTCCAGCTTTTTGCGAAGCTCTTCGACATCCTTTTGCAATTCGTCGCATTTCTTGCGGTCTGCGAGAAGAAGACTTTGGTTGTGAACGAGCGGCGCACTGCCGGGAGCAGATCTCATGGCGTCGCGATAGAATTCCTCGGCGCGATCGAGAGCCTCTCTCGCGCCTTGAAGAGACTTTTCCGCTTCGTCCGGATTCATTGCCGCAAGGCGTTCCTGCGCCGTTTTCGCCGCATCGCGCGCCGCCGCATGGTCGATGCAGCCCAGATTTTGATAGGCGGCCGCGCGGATCTCCGGCGCGTTCTGCGCGCCCGCAATCGCCTTTTCATAGGATTCCTTCGCCTTTGCCATGTCGGCGCCATCCTTCTGAGCGGCAAGCCCGGCGTTGTAATGTTCGAATGGGGCGAGAGGAACCGAGGAGGGCGACGCGTCGTCGGTCGTCATCGCCGCCGCATTGTCCGTTGCCGTCGCGCCATTCCTTTGATTCAGGTCTTGCAGGGACGGCTCCTGTTCATTCGCCAGGATCGCAAGCGGGAGAAGGCAGAAAAGAAGCGTCGCGAGCTTTCGCGGACCGGCTTCTCCGATCAGCAGGACGAGGGCGAAGAGGACGAGCGCGGCGGCGAGCGGATATCCGGGATGTTCCACCGGAGCGCGGCCGCGTTCCTCCGCAACGGCGCGCATTCTGCGCTCCAGCGATGCGATTCGCGCCTGAATTTCGGCGAGTCCGGAATTCGCTCCCGTCGAACGGACGTAGACGCCGCCAGTCTTCGAAGCGAGTTCCGCAAGCTGGGTTTCATTGAGAGGACTGCGCACTGTGTTGCCGGCGCGATCGGTTAGGAATTTTCCGTCCGGAAGACGGACCAAGGCGGGATTCGCCGGATCGCCGACGCCGATGGCGAAAATAGGAACTCCGATTCGAGCAAGCTGGTCCACGACGGATGCGGCGCGTCCCTCCAATTCGTCTCCGTCCGTTAGGAGAATGATCGCTCGCGTATCACCCTCCGCGCCATCGAAGGCTTTCAACGCGGTTTCCAACGCGGCCTGGACATTCGTGCCGCCCAAGGGAATGACGTTCGTATCCAGAGCGTCCGTCATGCGCAGAACGCTGTCGCGATTCAGCGTAAGCGGGCACTCCATGAAAGAAGATCCTGCAAAGGCGATCAGGCCGAAACGGTCGCCGGGATTCTGTTCGATCAGCTTGCGGACCAGCCACTTCGCGTGGGCGAGACGCGATGGCTTCACATCGTCGGAAAGCATGCTCTTTGAAACGTCAAAGACAAAGAGCAGATCATGCCCCGATGCCGTTTCCGGAATCGCCCGACGCCCCCATGCAGGACGAGCGGCGGCGAGGATGAGCAGAACGAGCGTTGCGGTCAGAAGCGCGATGCGGACAATGCGCTTCCGAAGAGATGCGGAGGAATAGATTTCGGCAAGATCTTCCGTGCGGAAGATTCCACGCAAGACGGCTCTGCGTGCGACAAGTCCGAAAATGCAGATCAGGAGAAAGAGAGGAGGAATCCAGAAAAGATTTCCCAAAACGGCATGCGAAAGAAACGTCATTGGCTGCGGGTTCCTGAAGAAAAGTTCAAGTCTTTTTTTCTTTTCAAAGAATCAAAAAACATAGACACTGCGCGTCACTGCAAGGTTCCGGCGTTTTCTTCCGATTCGGCGAGCTTCGCTTCGAAGAATTCGACTTCCGTAAAGTGAAAGCCGCATCGTTCGGCCAGCGCGAAGAATTCATCCAGGACGCGTTCAGGATCGGAAAAGCGTTCCTGCAACGAAAGCGCTTCGCGCCGCGCCTCTTCATTTTGATCCAAATGGCGATAAAATTCGACGACCGCCTTTCTGCTCATGATGGAAGCGTCTCCTTTCCGTCTTTTTTCAGCGAGACACTATATCGCTTTTTCCTGAAAAATCAAGGTCCGGCATTTGAAACGCCGCGCCTGAACGTGTATTTTAAATAATACGTTTTTCAGACCTAAGGAGCAGTCTTCATGAAATTCGAACTTCATCCGGCGCGCTGGTTCGAATCGTTGGACGGCGACGCGGTTCGATGTCTGATCTGTCCGCGGCGCTGCCGGATTCCGGAAGGGGGATGCGGCTGGTGCGGCGTCCGAACGAATCGCGGGGGGACCCTTTTTTCGCTGTCCTACGGGTATCCCGTCGCGCTGCAGATCGACCCGATCGAAAAGAAGCCGCTTCTCCATTTTCGAAATGGGACGCAGGCGTTCTCCATCGGGACGTGCGGCTGCAATCTGGGATGCGTGTTCTGTCAGAATCATCATTTGTCGCGCGAGACCTATCATGAGCGCGCGACCTATCGCCGCTATACGCCTGGCGCCCTGGTCGATCTGATCTGTCGTCATGGTTGCGAATGCGTCGCTTTCACCTTCAACGAACCGACGACGTGGCTGGAATACGCGGAGGATCTGGCGGAAGCGGCGCGCGGAGCCGGGCTTTCCACCATTCTTGTTTCGAACGGGTTCATCAACCCGGAGCCGGCGAAGGAGCTGTATTCCCTGATGGATGCGGCGAACATCGACGTCAAGGGCTTCACGGAGGAATTTTATTCGGAGATGTGCGACGGTTCGCTGGAGCCCGTGAAGCGAACCTGCGAATTCTATAAGAACGAGCTCGGCGGGCATTTGGAGCTGACGTATCTGGTGATTCCGGGAAAGAACGACGACGAGCCGCAGATCGACGCATTCCTCGACTGGGTCAAATCGTCGCTTGGGGCGGAAACGCCGGTGCATTTCACTGCATACCATCCTGCATACCGTTATCACGACAGTCCGCGGACGCCTCGTTCGCTTCTGGACGCGATCCAGGCGCACGCCATCGCGCGCGGACTTCCGAACGTGCATTTGGGAAATATCTGCTGAATGGAATGCGGAAGCTTGCGGAGAATTCGGAATGGAACGGAAATTTTTCTCATCGACGATGCGCGAGAATGCAAAAGTCTTTGAGATTCTTTGTTTTTTATGAGGAGCGTATAAGAAATGGAGTGGAAGGACGTTTTTGAAGCTGTCATGCTGATCTGCTTCGGCGCAAGCTGGCCGTTTCAGATTTTGAAGACCGTGCGAGTGAAGAACCCGACCGGCAAGAGCTTTCTGTTTGAAACGCTGGTCATCATCGGTTACGTCGCCGGATCATGCAGCCGCCTTATTTCCGGCGAAATCGGCTTCGTCCTGCTTTTGTATTTCCTGGATTTGGGCATGGTCTTGACGGATTTGAGCCTGTCCATTCGCTATACTGTCAAACTTAGATGTCCCGCGCATGCGGGAGAAGGAGCTTGCCATGCTTCCATTCATTGACCTCAAGCATCAGTACGGACTTATCAAGGACGATGTTCAGAGACGGATTGACCGCGTTCTGGAGAGCGGCCGCTTCATTCTCGGCGGAGAGGTGACGGAGCTCCAGGAACGCTTGGCGGAATACGCAGGCGCCAAGCATTGCATCTGCTGCTCCAGCGGAACCGATGCTTTGCTTATGGCTCTCATGGCTCTCGGAATCGGTCCCGGCGACGCGGTCGTGACAACGCCGTTCACGTT
>CAZAAM010000068.1:7547-9924 GCA_964483055.1 uncultured Victivallales bacterium | reverse complement strand
ACGGCCTCGCCGCATATCGCAAGTTTCAACGCGAACATGAATTCGATGCGCTTCAGGAAGGAATCGCCTTCCCGTTCATCCGCCGTTTTCTGAAATTCAACGAGATTTTTCCGGAAATCAGCCCGGTCGAGGTTGTCTTGCTCAGCCACAACGATCCTGACACCGGCGCGCGCGTCATGGAGTCCATCCGCCATTACGGCCTGAACATCCGCCGAGCCGCCTTCCTTACCGGGAGCCCGCCGTTCAATTTCATCGAGCCGTTTCAAGTCTCTCTCTTTCTTTCCGCGAACGAAAAGGACGTCTTCGAAGCGATTCTGCGCGGCTGCGCGGCAGGACACGTCCTTGACAGCCGGATCACGGACGACAGGGACGACCAGGAACTTCGGATCGCCTTCGACTTCGACGGCGTCCTTGCCGACGACAGTGCGGAAAAAGTCTTTCAAAGCGCAGGCATGGAACAGTACCTGAAGTCCGAACAGGAGCAACGGGAAATCCCGCTTGCGCCAGGTCCGCTCGCCGCGCTTTTCGCCAAGCTTGGACGTCTTCGCCGCCTCGAAGACGAGCGAGAGCAGAGCGACCGGAATTATCGCCGATTTCTAAAGACGTCCATCATTACGGCGCGCGACGGACCGGCGATCCGTCGTCTCGTCACGACGCTTCGAGAGTGGGGCATCGTGCCGGATCAGACCTTCTTTCTTGGCGACATGTGCAAAGCGCGGATTCTAGCGAAGCTCCGTCCGCACATCTTCTTTGACGACCAGCGCAGTCCGAATTTGGAATCCGCTCGGGACTTCTCCCCGTCCGTTCATGTTCCGTTCGGATGTCAGAACAAACTCTGAACCTATTGAATCGGCGCCGCGCCGCAGATCAAGAAAGCGTGTTTCCCATATGTCACTCCCCAAACGCATTCATTTCATCGGAATCGGCGGCATCGGAATGAGCGGACTCGCTCGCATGTTCCTGCGAGCAGGATGCATCGTCTCCGGCAGCGATCGGGCGCTCGGCCGTCCTGAAAAGGAACAGCTCTTTCAATCGCTTCGTGCGGCAGGCGCGGATCTTTTTCTGCAAGACGGATCGGCGTTCGATGCAGGACAGCCTGACGCGCTGGCTTATTCCACGGCCATCGAATCCGACAACCCGGACCTGCTTCGCGCCGCGCCTTCCGTACGGCGGCTTCACCGCTCCCATGCGCTCGCGATCGCCCTTGACTCGCTTGACAAGCGCGTCCGAACGATCGCCGTGACAGGGACTTGCGGAAAAACTTCCGTCAGCGCGTGGCTTGCGGATGCGCTCTACGAACTGGGTGAAGATCCCGGCATGCTCTGCGGCGGCTTCGTCAAGAAATTTCGTTCCGAACGGAACGCGGGCAACTGGCGCGACGGCAATGGCGCGGAATTCGTTCTGGAAGCGGACGAAAGCGATAAAAGCCTGCTCAACTACACGCCGGAAATCGCCGTAATCCTTAACATAGGCACCGACCATTTCTCCCGCGAAGAGCTCGCCGGCGCCTTTCGATCGTTCGCGAATTCCGCCAAATTCGGCGCCGTCCTTTCTCTTGAGGCGTATCAGGAAATCGGCCCGACTACCCTCTCTGTCCCGCGCATCGAGCTCTTTTCCGTCGATCCGAACGCCCCGGATGAAGAAAACGGACATCCAGTTCTTAAACTGAACTCCTATCGCATCGAGCATGGATGCGCTCGATGCGTCTTCAGTTCTCTGCCGGAACTCCGTCTTCCTGCGCCGGGACTTCACAACGCGGCGAATGCGCTCGCAGTCCTGGCATCGCTTCGTCTCCTAGGCTTTTCGGCGGAACGCGCCCTGCCTGCCGTCGAGGCGTTCCAAGGCGTCGCACGCCGCTTCGACATCGCCGGTCGGCTTCCCTGCGGAGCTGTCGTCGTCGACGACTACGCCCATAACGTGGAAAAAATCATTTCCTGTCTGGAAGCCGCGCATGAGCTTGCCGATGAAACGGGCGGACGCATCCTCGCGGTCTTTCAGCCCCATGGCTTCGCGCCGCTCCGATTCATGCGTGAAAAATTGTTCGAGGCTTTGGAGCGGGCTCTCGGGGACGAGGATCGTTTCGCCATGCTTCCTGTCTACTACGCGGGCGGAACCGCGGCATTCTCTCCGACGTCGGACGAAGTCGTCGAATCGTGGAAGGCGAAGGCGTCGAATCCGGATCGATATCGCCTCTTTCCCGATCGTCGCGCGTGCGACGAATGGCTGAAATCCAATGCTCGTCCTCGCGATTTCATTCTGATTATGGGCGCAAGGGACGATTCTTTGTCGATTTGGGCGAGAAAAATCGCAAATGAAACTTGAAATTCTTGCTATTTAGAAGTATAATAATATTGGCAGTTTTCCGCTGATGCGACTT
>CAZAAM010000068.1:0-7537 GCA_964483055.1 uncultured Victivallales bacterium | reverse complement strand
TGCTTTTCATGCGGCTTGCAACCAATGAACGTAAAAAACGGGAAATTCGTTTGCAAGACGCTTGACTGAGAGCGACTCCAACGTTTATGTTTTGGAAAAGACGGACGTTCGCTTCATGCTCTTGTCGCGGCGCGCGGCGAATCGCATTGAAAACAGTTTGCAGAGACAGGTTATTGATACAGGAGGTCTCACGTATGGGTGTGCAATTGAAGACGGCGGCCTCGTTCGCGCTGTTCCTCTTCTGCCTGAGCCAAATTCAGGCGGCTGAGAAGGATGCGAACAAGGAAGCGATGCGCGACGTCCGGTTCTGTCAGGAATTGAACGACCGGGGTCTTTCCGATTATGCCAACACGTTCCTTGCGCGCAGGACGAAGGAAAATCCTGAAGGGAAGACTCTCTATTCCACGCTTGCAGTCGATATTTATCTTCGTCAGGGAAAGTTCGACGAAGCGCAAAAGCTCATCCAGGCCGTCCCGAAGGACTCCCCCGCATATCTGCAATGCCAGACCGCCCTCGCCTATTACTATTTCGGCAAGAAAGAGTATCAAAAGGCTCGCGACATTCTCGAACCGATCTACAAGAAATGTCAGAAGGAACGCGCGGACGCGGAACAAAGCGGCAAGTCTTACGACCTTGACGAATACAGCCGCGCAATCATGATCCTGCTCAACACCTACAACCAGCTTGACATGAAGCAGGAAGTCAGCCGCCTCATGGTCTGGTATCAGGGCGACACGGATCCGCGCTCCCAAGGCTATATCGACGCGTTTCTCAAGCTCAGCAATGCGGAAGCGCTCCGCAAACGCACGCTCCAGCAGGTCGCGACCATCGAAGGCAAGATCGCACGCATGCTCAAAACCGCTCAGGGATCCGAGCTTCAGAAGCTCGTCAAAGCCTGCCGTGATCTCGACAAACGCTATGCCGCCTTGTACAACCAGAGCGGAAACGTCGACGCTCGCGTCCGTCAGGAACGCGAAGAAGCTTATCGCAAGCTCGCCGACTTCATCAACATCAAGAACGACGTCTACCTCAAGCATATGACAAGCGAACTCGAGGCTCCTCGCCGCCTTGAAGCGTTTTCCAAGCGCGCCGAGCTCCGCGACGTCAACAAGCAGCGCGAACTCGCCCGAGGCGATGATTGGCGCGCAGAAGTCATGGACGCTTGCATTTCCTTTGAAGATCTCACATGGGAGGGTCAGGACATCACAACGGCCCAGGCTTCCGTTCAGACCGTTCGCGCGCTCTATCTCCTTGGGCTCTATGATCAGGCCATTGAGGAAAGCGAAAAGTATCCCGAGCTCATGGAAATCTGCGATCAGACCTACGTCGGCGAAGGAAAGGCCGAAGCGTCTCCTGCGGCCGGATTGAAGTACTGGACCGGGCTCGCAGCGTTGGAAGCCGCGCGCGACTTGGAAAAGAATCTCGGCAAAAAGCCTGCCAAGAAGAAGCAGGACGCCTGCATTCGCATGTATCGTCTCGCCTTCGTCAACCTCGGACGCCTCGTCAAGAACTATCCGAAATATGGCGACGCCGCAAACGCTTACAACCAGTTCATTTCCACCTGCGACCGTCTGATCGAACTCGATGCGCGCCGCAAGAACGCCTATCAAAAGGAACGCGCCAAGCTCAAGAAGCCCGAAGGAGCTCTGGCTCTGGCTGGCGCAGTCTCCGGCGCCGTCCCGATGAGCGCGCAGGAAAACTTCGACTCGAAACAATATGATCTCGTTATTGAAGAGCTCTTCCCGCTCTTTCAGGAAAAGCGCGGCGACGGCACGTCCATGGCCGCGATTCTGAACAAGCTCATTCTTAGCTGCGTCTATGCCGGCGGCGACGCCAATATGCTCCGTGCGCAGGCTCTGGCGCGTTATGCGGCCAGCGTCTATCCCACGGACGAACAAGTCAAGAACGCCGTTCGCGACGCCGGAACCCTCGCGTGGCAGGAATCCGTCGAAACCGCCAAGAATAACAAGGACGCAGGCGAAACGCTCAAGAACGACGCCATCTACTTCTACAGCCTTTATCTTTCTATTGACAAGGCGCATCCCTCCGCATCCGTCATCGCGCTTCAGCTCGCCCGCAACGACTACAATGAAGCGAACGCCATCGGCGAACGCCTGAACAAATCCAAGGATCCAAAAGAGCGCGCCGCATTGAAGGAAGACTGGGACGCCGCGCAGGAAAAGGTCATTGAAGCCTATCGCGTCATCATCGACAACTTCAGCAATAAGGAAGACTACGCGAACGAAGCGTATGACAAGGTTTGCAGCGCCCTCGTTCTTCTGAAGCGCTACGAAGACGCGGCCAAGGCTTACGAGCAGTTCGCCAATGCCACGCACGACCCCGCGCTCAAAGCCTATGCCAAGGAAAACATCGCGGAAATGATCTGCCAGATCGCGCGTTCTTTGGAAATGAAGGCGCAGGGGCTTCGCGAGAAAATCTCTGAAATCGTCATACCGGAAGAACCCGCAGATGCGGCATCGGATGCGCAGAAGACTGCCGACGATGCTCAGATCGCAGAAGCGGAAAAAACCGTGCCTGACGCCGTAGATCAGGCAAAAGCTCAAGAAGCGGCAATGCTCAAGGCGGAAAAGGCGCAGCTGGAAAAAGAAGCCGACGCCGCGGAAAAACAGGTTCGCGAACAGTATGCCAAGGCGTGCGATCATATTCTCGAATTCCGCAAGCTTCTTCCGACGCTTGAACTCAAGTCGGATACGCAGAAGCAGGATGTCGCCGCCACTGTTCAGCGCGCGGACTCCCTCCTTCCGTGGCTTTACGACGGAGCAGGCAAAAAGCAGGAGGCGGCAAAGGAATTCGCCGTCTATATCAAGAAATATGCGGACGACAATCAGATGCTGGCCAGCTTCATGATGCGCCTCGGCGTTCTCTATACGGAAATGAACATGGAGCAGGAATCCCAGAGCGTGCTCACCGAACTCCGAAGCCGTTTTCCTGAATCCCCGGAAGGCAAGAATGCCTCCTTCTACCTTGCGCGCAGCCTCTATCAGAACGGCAACTATTCCCGCGCCCTCCCGGTCTTCGGAGAGATCTTCAGCACGGAGCTCGTCCAAGAGCTTTCCGTCTCCAATCTCCGCTGGATCGCCTCCAATCTCGTGAACTGCACGAATCAGGATGTCGCCAAGGCCGCCGCGGAGTTTTCGCTCAAGGCCTCCGAACAGCTGCTCGACCTCATGCAGGATCCCGCCTATCTCAAACTCGGCTTCGCTTGCGACAAACCCGAAAATCTGGCGGCTCTTATCGGAACGGCCAGCAACGAGGTCCTTAAGAATTGGGTCGGCGCCGCTCGCGCTACCGAGTTGCTGAACAACGTGACCGAGATGCAGCGCTATCTCAGCCTTACCAAGCAAAAACTCCTCTTCGACGCCGGCGTCGCGGCATGGAAGACCGGAGATGCAAAGAAAGCGGATCGCTATCTTACCGAGGTGGAAGAGCTCGACAGCAATTCGCCCTACATGAACGACGTCTACTTCCTCCGCGCTGAAATCCGCATCTCCCTCAAGCGATATGAAGACGCCCGGCGCGACCTCGCCCGCGTCGCTACGCGCGGCATGCAGCTCAAACGTCTTGGCTACTGGAACAAGGCGCAGGTTCTTACCGGAGAAACCTACCTCGCGGAAAAGGATTACAACAAGGCTTACGCATCCTTCTCCTTCGTCGCCGACGCGCTTCTTCAGAAGACCAAGGATCAGATTGATTCGCATTCGGCCTCTCCGGAATTCGCCCCCTATCTCGAGCAGGCTCTCTATCGCGCGGCTTTCTGCGCCTCCCTGCTGGGCATGAATCAGGAACCCGACTTCATCGTAGACCAGTACGTAAAGAAGTACGGAGAACTCTATCCGAACGGGAAGTACGCTTCGGAAATCCGGAACCTTCCCAAGCCCATCACACAAAAATAATGATGTTGAATGAACTAGAAAATCATACGAGGTGCTGAAATGAAAAAAATTCTCGTGTTCGCCGCGATGGCTCTTTTGTCCGCCGCCCCGCTCGCGGCTCAATCAAGAAATCAGAACGCCCCTCTCATGATGACCACGGACGGAGAGCTCAAGGTTCTTTCCTCCTTGGAACTCTATGACAGCGGCGACTACAAGTATGCGGAACGCGGCAAGGACACCAAGCTCCGCATGCCGAAGGCCCGCGTCAAATGGGCTTGGGCCCCGAAAACCGACGACGTGGAAGCCGCCGACAAGCTCTACAAGGAGAAGAAGTACGCAGAAGCCGCGAAGGCTTACGCCGACGCCGCTCGAAAGTCCGGTCCGCTCGGATGGCGTCCCTACTGCGTCTATCTGCAGGCGCGCTCCCTGAAGGAGGCAGGACAGCAGGCCGAAGCGATCAAGGCGCTGAAAACTCTTGAAAACTATCCCAATCCCTGCGAAAAGAACGAGGTCGCGCTTGCTCACGCGTATTCCATGCTCATTGACCATTACATTGCATCAAAGGACTTTAAGTCCGCGGAACAGGTCGGAACCAAGCTGCTTTATGCGCATAACTCCGAAGCCGCCGTGCAGACTATGATCAAGCTGGGCGATCTTTATTCCGCCGAAGCCGCCGCGACGCAATCCACGCAAAAACTCCGTGACGCCGCCATGTCCTATTTCCAGGCGTGTCTCCTCTTCCCGCGCTCCAAGAGCGCTCCGGAAGCGGCCTACAAATCCTGGGAAGCCATGACCAAGCTCAAAGACGGGCGTGCGCAGACCTTCGCCGACATGCTCCGTTCGGACTACCCCGACTCAGAATATGCGAAGAAGCTCAAGTGACATTTCGTATTCGCTCCAGCAAAACAAAGCGCATTAGAAAACTCCAATGAAAGGATTTTATATTATGAAACATCCCCGCTCCAAGTCCGCTCTCTGCGCCGCCGCTCTCGCCTTCATGTTCGCCGGTCCGATCGCCGCGTTCGCCCAGGAGGCGGCAGGCGATCAGTCCGCTTCGCCGTCCGTTCCGAACTTCTTCGACGTCGTCTTTGGCGGAACCGCGCTTGACATCATCGTATGGATCATGATCTTCATCACCTCGCTCGCGACGGTCGCTCTTCTCGTCGACGGATTCCTTACCATCCGCGCCCCGAAATTCATGCCGGACGTGCTCATCAATGCAGTGAAGAATGCGCTTGCAGAAGGCGATCTCGGCGCCGCCATGGAAGCCTGCGAAGCCACTCCCGGACCGCTTTCCAACATCCTGATGGCCGGATTCAACAACATCACCGAAGGCTATGACATCATTCTCGACTCCGTCTCCTCCCAGGCCAGCATCGAAGCCGAAAAGATGATGCAGCGCGTCAACTACCTCAACCTCTGCGGTCAGCTCGCCCCGATGTTCGGTCTGATGGGTACTGTCACAGGCATGGTCGCCGCCTTCGCCGGACTGGCGTCCGCCACAGGCGCCGCCAAGGCCTCCGCGCTTGCAATGTCCATCTCTTCGGCTCTGTACACCACCGCCGTCGGTCTGTTCATCGCCGTTCCGGCCATTCTCGGATTCACCTTCATCAAGAACAACGCCTCCAAGATCATCCTTACCATGGAAGCGCTGACCTATGACCTCATCAAGACTCTGAAAGGCGCCGAGGTCGAAGAATAATCGCTGAAGATTGGGAGCGCATTCTATGCCGAAAGCAGCCAAAATTCCATTTCCGGAGCAGGCGGAAGTCCCCATCTCCAGCATGATCGACATCGTCTTCCTTCTTATCATCTTCTTTGTCGTCACGGCATCCGTCGACAAGGACATCGAAGACGAAAGGGTCGCCCTTGCCGACGCCCCGCACGGACGTCCGGCGACCAAGAAGGATCCAAGAGCCATCGTCATCAACGTGCATGACGATGGAACGATCAAGATCGGAATGAACGACAACATCAAGCCCGCGGACGTGGCCGCCATTCTTAAGTCGGCCATCTCCAAAATGCCAAAAAACGAAGCGTTCAACATTCCGATCACCATCCGGGGCGACTACAACGCTCAGCATTACTACATCAAGCAGGTCATGGATGCCGTGAAGTCCACTGGCCTCTATAAAATCAGCTTCACGGGCATGCAGCAAGGGCAATAAGGAGGTCATATGCCAAAGAAGAAAATCACACTGCCTCCTCCGGCTGACGCATCCGTCCCGCTGTCCAGCATGATCGATATCGTCTTCCTGCTCCTCATCTACTTCATTCTCACGCAGAAGCCGGTGATTGAGGAAATCCCGATGAACGTCGACCTTCCTGCTCCGAGCAGCCAGCCGAACAACATCAATCAGGAACCGCCGTTCACGATCAACGTCGGAAAGTACGACGAGGACAAGATCGACGAGATCGACAAGGCTCTGAAAGCAGCCAAGACGCAGGTTGATTATGACAAGGTCAAGCAGCGCGAAGGCAGGGAAATCTACTATGCCCTCAACGGCGGTCAGGAATTTCTCTCCTTCGATCAGCTTGACAAGCGTTTGGGCAACTTGGCGAAAGTCGCCCCGAAGACGACGATCGTCATCCACTGCGACCCGAATGCAAAGCACAAGAAGCTGATCATGCTCCTTGACCTTTGCGCCAAGCACGGTCTCTCCAGCCTGAACATCACCGATGAACCCATCGAGTTTGTTCCGGACAAAAAGACCTGATCCGCACGTAATCGCACTGCACTCTGCGCGATTACGCTTCCGATGCTGCCGGCAATCGGCTCAAGCTGGAAAAAAGCGTCGGCTTGAACAGCCTTTCCTCTTCGGTTCGCCGAGGCGGAAAGGCTTTCTTATGCATGGAAAAAGGGCGAATCCGCATCGTGAGCATGATTTCCCGACGAATCGGAGCATCGCCGCGCATGAGGGAAATGCCAAGCTGCGCTTGCGAACATTCTTCGTCGTCAACTGAAAAAAATCGGAGCAGAGCCTTTGCAAGTCCCCCCTCCCCTTTTTCATCGCCGCCGCGGATCGACTGTCTTGCGAACAAAGTCCGACGAGGCATGCAGAAAACAAAATCATCGCTTCCTGTCATTCCGCAAACGACTCTTGAAAATGCTTTCATTTCATGAGGACTTTAATCCTGAGCCCATCGAAATCGCTGCTGATTGACAAGACGTCGCTTTCATTCTTCCCGAATTTCGATTTTTGAATTCGCGTTCTTTTCAAATTGAGCGTTTTGAAAGCCTGCTCGTTGAAAGGACGCTTCGAATTTGACATTGCGAAGCCACAGCAGAAGCGCCCGAATATTTTGACATTGTCTGAACTAGTTGTTCCGCTTTCGCTCGCCGTCCGATCGAGCCGAATCATTTTACGATTGATTCTCGCTGATAACGCAGGAGCCGAATTCAGCATTGGGCATTGGCGGCAATGAATCGCATATTCCCCTGTCGCCTGAGTCGTCAAGTCTGACGAATGCATTCGCATTCAGGGAAGAACGTTCCCTTTTGATCATTCGCGCAAAGCATTGCCGTCTCGGCGTTCAAAGAGAAAAATGAAGAGGCGTTTTTGCAAAATCTCGCCGGCATGAACTGGGCAAAAAGGCTCTGACTTGCCGCCCTTGATAGGTTCGCCAAAACCTGCCCGTTGCGA
>CAZAAM010000067.1:0-9954 GCA_964483055.1 uncultured Victivallales bacterium | reverse complement strand
ACGGAAGCTCGCGCTGCTCGCCGCTGAACATTTGGAATCCTGCATCCTGCGCCTGGTCTCCGGCGAGGCGCAGCCGCTACCTCAGCCGTCCTCCGGAATCTCAGTCGCCTCGAAAATTCGCAAGTCGGACGGACTGGTCGACTGGCGCGAAGACGCCGCATTGCTGGAACGCAAGATCAGAGCTTACCATAACTGGCCGTCCATGACGTTCCGAATTGCGCTCAAGACACGCACGATTTCCGTAAAGATCACGCAGGCGTCGCAAACGTCCTTCGGCTCCGCCGAGCCGGGGAAAATCATCGCAATCTCCAAAGAAGACATCATGGTCGCCTGCGGACGCGGCTCGCTTCTCCTCCGCAGGATCATTCCGGAAGGAAAAAAGGAAATGTCCGTCTCCGACTTTCTGAACGGGACGAATCTCGCCGTCGGCGACGTCCTGCTCAACGGGACATGACCGACTTCCGACGTTGAACATGCAAGGAATTCAATCATGGCATCGCGCAAGAAGCAAATCATTCTGAATTGCGAAGAGCTGGAAACGCGCTCTGCTCTTCTTGTGAACGGTCGTCTTGAAGACTATCAGATCGAACGTTCTTCGGACGAAATCAAGTCAGGAAGCATCTACCTCGGACGCATCGTCCGCGTCGAGCCCTCGCTGGAAGCCGTCTTCGTCGATATCGGCGCGGAAAAGAACGCCTTCATGCACTTCCGCGACATGCTCCCGGCGTCCTACGACATTTTGGAAGACGTCCGCAAGGCTGACGCGGAACAGGCGCAGAATCTTCAAGCTGCATCGAAAAAGAAAAAGACGAAGTTCCTTTCCGTCATCGGGTCGAAGGTGAAGTCGCTCATGGGCTCTGCGGACAAGGCCGCGCGTCTCAAGCAGATGGAAGAAAAGCTCCATACCGGGAAGATCCGCACCGAAGACATTCCCAAGATGTTCCCGCGCGGATCCGAACTGCTCGTGCAGGTCACCAAGGAACCGATTGGCACGAAAGGAGCCCGCGTCACGACGAACATCACCATTCCCGGCCGCTACCTCGTTCTGCTCCCGTATGAAAAGCATATCGGGCTCTCGTCGAGAATCGACGACGGAAAGGAACGCGATCGACTCCGCAAGATCCTGCGGGATCTCAAGCTTCCGACCGGAATGGGACTCATCTGCCGCACCGTAGGAGAAAATCGAAAAGCCGTCTTCTTCAAGCGCGATCTCGAAATGCTGCTCACGCTGTGGAACGCCGTCGAAGCGACTCTTGAAAACCCCAAGGCGCCGGCGCTCGTCTATGAGGAACCGGATCTTCTGGGCAGAACCATTCGAGATCTGCTGACCGATGACATCGACGAAATCGTCGTCGACGATCGCGAGAAATACGAATATCTGCGCACGTCGCTCGGCAAGGCTCTTGGTTCGGATTGCAAGACCTCGATCGTCATGCATAAGCGCGCGGAACCGGTGTTCGACCGCTATAAGGTCACGCCGCAGGTGGCGGAGATCTATGGACGGATCGTCTCGCTGCCCGGCGGCGGCTACCTTTGCTTCGACGAGACCGAAGCGCTGGTCGCCATTGACGTCAACACGGGCAAGTCGAAGATCGGCAAGGAACAGAAGGAGCTGATCCTGAAGACGAATCTGGAGGCCGCTACGGAAGTCGCACGCCAGTTGCGGCTGCGCAACATCGGCGGACAGATCGTCATCGACTTCATCGACATGGCTTCTCCGCAGGACAGGGAGCAGGTCAATCGCGCCATGAACAAGCTTCTGGACGAGGATCGGGCCCATACGCGCGCCCTCCACATCAGCCAGTTAGGTCACATGGGGCTCACGCGCCAGAGAGAAAGCCAAAGCGGCCGCGACTCCCTGTTCGACGCCTGTCCGTACTGCGGCGGCTCCGGCCGCGTCAAGTCCGCCATCAGCATGAGCGTTGAAATTCAACGTCGTCTGCGCGAAATTCTCAAGCAGCGCTCCCGCTCCCGCAAGACCGGAGCGATCCGCGTCATCATCAATCCCACCGTTCTCGCCCGCCTGAAGAACGACGATGCGGAAATCCTCTATGAAATGGAAAGCAAATACGGCAAGGACCTGCAATTCCGCGCCGATCCCTCCGTCCATGTCGAGGACTTCCGCATCATCGATCAAAGCACGAATACGGTCCTTTGACGCCTGCGTTTCGCCGAACAGGGAAACGCGCTGCGCCTCCGTTCATCCTGCCTAGGACAAGATGAAACAAAGGCGGCTTTGCATTGCGGCGCAAGCATCCAGCCAAGCCTTTCCGTCGCATCAGGAGAACGCAATCTTTTTGCCATGACATCTTGATTTTTTGGAAAACAAGAGTATAGTAATCCTTATGACGAGACCTTTCAACCTGTAACTTAGGAGGTTTGTCATGGCTGCAAAAGTTGATGCTGAAAAATGCGTTGGTTGCGAAACCTGCGTGAGCGCTTGTCCGGTCACCGCGATCGCCATGAACGACGGCAAGGCCGTCGTCGACGACGGCAATTGCGTGAGCTGCGGCGCCTGTATTGGCGAATGCCCCTGCGAAGCGATCGTTGTCGACTGATCCGATTGCAATCGCTCTCTCAGGAGAAAGAAAGACTCTTCCAAGCGGGAAGAGTCTTTTTTTTGTCTTCGCATGAGATCAAGGGCGAAATTTCCTTCTGCAAACGAATATCGGACTGAAAGAAATTCGAAGAGGTCGGGAATCTTGCGCGCATCGGATGACATTCCGAACATTCATAACCATAACGCCGCCCCGTTTCGATGGAATGCATGCGGCGAAAAAAGGGCTTGAAGACCTGTCGCCCGCCGCGCGGAGCAGCGGAAGAAAAGCTCAATGATGGCGTTGCCGGGTATCAAACGCGCCAATCGCGTCTTATCGTCTCCAAAAGCTTGGCAGAAACATCACGAAAATCGTATAGAGTTCCAAACGGCCGAGAATCATTTCGAAGGCAAGAAGCAGCTTTGCGGAGGGATTCATCCAGCCGAAGGAGCCGAACGGCCCCAGGAGGCCGACGCCGGGCCCGCAATTGCTCAAGCTCGTCGCAGACGCAGAAAACGCCGTCACGAAGTCCGCCTGCGGGCAGATCGCCGCGAGAAGCATGGCGAAGACGGCGATGGTCAGCGTATAAAGCGAGGCGAACGCCAGCGTCTTCTGAACGGTCGACTCCTCGACGCGGCGCCCGTTCATGTGAACGCCGGACACCATGCGCGGAAAGATGCATTTGCGGACTTCCTGAACGCCCTGCTTCCAGAGGACAAGAACGCGCACGCATTTCATGCCGCCGGACGTGGAGCCGCCGCAGCCGCCGACGATCATCAGCCACATCAGAATCACGATCGCGACCGACGGCCACAGCATGTAGTCCGCGGACGTGAAGCCCGTCGACGTAATGATTGAGACGACCTGAAAGACGGATTTCAGAAGTCCGTTCCAAAAATCATAATGCAAGGACGAGAACGCAAGTGCGACGGCGACGACCGCGCTGCAAATCAGAATCAGACCGGAATAGAAACGGAATTCGGCATCCTTCAGATACTGGAGCGGGCGTCCCGTGATCAAGCGAAAATGCAGATAGAAATTGCACCCGGAAAGAAACATGAAGATCATCAGGACGACTTCCAAATAAACGCTGTCATAATGCGCGATGTTCTCCATCTTCGTGGAAAAGCCGCCCGTCGAGATCGTCGCAAAGGAATGGCAGACGGAATCGAAGAAGCTCATGCCGCCCAGAAGCAGGACGACGATCTCGCAAAGAGTCAGAAACACGTAGGCAAGCCAAAGGATCTTCGCGGACGACGCGATGCGCGGGGCGATCTGGGTGTCCATGCTTTTCACGCCCGGCGTTTCGGCGTTGTAGAGAGCCTGCCCGCCGATATTGAACAGCGGCAGAACCGCCAGCGCAAGCACGATGATTCCCATGCCGCCCAGCCATTGCGTCATCGCACGCCAGAAAAGCAGACCGTGTGAAAGGCTTTCAATGCCTCTGACAAGCGTCTCTCCATTCGCCAAAGGAAAGCCTGGCGACAGAATGGACGCGCCCGTCGTCGTGAATCCGGAGACCGATTCGAACAGAGCGTCATACCAATGCATGCGGACGGTCGCAAGATAGGGAAGAGCTCCGAGAGCAGAAGCGGCCATCCAGCTCAAACCGACAATCGCGAAGCCTTCCCTGAGACCCGCCTGTCGCTGTTCCGGCGATCGCGGACGCGAAAGAATGAAGCCGATCAGAGAAAGAAGAAACGGGACGCCGCCGCAAATATAAAAGCGAATGACGACTCCGTCCGGATCGTTCATCAGAAAGGAGCAACCGGCGCACAGCAGAATCGCGACGGACACCAGCGCCATGACAAGGAATACGCAATGGACGACAAGACGGCGGTTCATGAAAATGCGGTCTCCTGCATCATGCTTCGAAAAGACGCTTGATTTCACGCATGCCGTCCGGCGTCAGAATCGCAACGAGGACGTCGCCCGGCTTCAATACGGTGGATCCCTCGGGGACAAGCACGTCGCCGTCGCGGAACAGCAGGGCGAAGACGACGGACGACGGCGTTCGCAGCTGAGAAAGCCGTACGCCGCGAATTTTGGAATCTTCCTGAACCGTGAATTCGGAAATGTTCGCGTTGCAGTTCTGCAGTTGCATGTCGATGCGCATGGCGCCGCCGTCTAAAAGACGAAGAACCGTGTTGACGGCGACGAGCGTCGTGCTGAAAGCGCAGTCGATCGCTTCCATCTCCGGACCGATGCGCATGTATTCAGATTTATGCGTCAGGCTGATGACCTTGGCCGCGCCCTTGCGCTTGGCAATAATGCAGGAAAGAATGTTGCCCTCGTCGTCTTCGTCGGAACTGATGAAGACGTCCGCGGCGGAAACGCCGGCCTCGTCCTGCACGTCATCGTCCGTCGGATCGCCGCAGAGCATCAAAACCTGCGGAGGAAGCTCTTCCTGCAGACGTTCGCCTTCGGCGCGTTCCTTGACGATCATGCGGACCTGAAAGCCTTCCGCACAAGCGCTGCGTGCAATGTTCGCGCTTGTTTCATCGGATCCGGCGATGACGACGCGCGCCGGCTTTCTTGCATCGTCCGGCGTGATCCAGTTCAGAAAGGTCTTCAGATCCTTTTCCCGGCCAGCGACGTAAACGCGATCGCCGGGAATCAGGATGGTGTCGCCGTGAGGAATCAGGAACTCGCGCCCGCGCAGCAGAGCGGCGAAACGAATCTTGCGCAAAAGTTCGGGTGCGGGGATGTCCCTGATTCGGACGCCGGAAAGCTGGGAGGACTGCGTGATCTCCAAAACATCCATCAGGGCGGAAGGATTGCTGAAGCGCAAGCGCTCCAGAACGATGCTGTTCTTAAGGACGGCGACGATCTTGGAAGCGCACTCCTCCGGCGCGGAAAAAACCTTGGAAAGACCGAACGTCTCCGGACCGATTCCATCCTTCTCGGAAAAGCTGTCGGAGGCGTATAGACGGCATATCGTGTTCTCTACTCCGAACTTGCGTGCGATTTGACATGCCAGGATGTTCGCTGCTTCATCGCCGCTGACCGCGAGAAGGGCGTCCGCGCCCTTTATGCCGGCGTCCTTCAAGACGGCTACGCTGCAGCAGCTGCCCGCGACGGTCATGACGTCCAGCTTGTCCGTCAGCCGCTCCAGTTCTTCGTCAGAGCTGTCGACGATCACCACGTCATGCCGTCTGGCGCAAAGCGTCGAGGCAAGCAGACGCCCCAGCTCCCCCGCGCCGATGATGATGATCTTCATGTCTGGACTCCGGACTCAGCGGAAGTCGAACACCGTCTCGAAGAGATCCGCAAGTTTCGCGCAGGCTTCCTTTTCCTTCGGGCCGCTCACGGAGATGGTCACCTGCTCTCCTTTCTGCAAGCCGAGCGTAAGAAGATCAAGAATGCTTTTCAAACGCGAAGCGCCGCGCGGCCCCTTCACCAGAATGTCGTGATCCTTGTACTGTTCCGCAGTGAACATGATGACGCTGGAGGGACGGCAATGAATGCCGGCCCGATTCCGAATCGTGACGGTTTTCTCTTCCATAGGCTTCCTTCACCTGAACTATGTGTATGTGTGCGGTTGCGTTCCGTTTTCAAGTTCTCGTCCGTCAATAGAAGCAACGGTTCGGCGTGAAGAAGCGCTCTACGCTTTCATCGATCGCCGACTGCTGCCATTCCAGCGCCGGACGAATCTTTCGATAGTATTCGTGACCGAAGCCGACAAGACGTCCGTCTTCGTCGAAGACGAAAGGCGTGCATTCGTCGCTCGTAATCTGCGCATCGTACCACTTCGGGTTGGTATAATAGTACCAGACGCGATCGGTGTTGTAATGCTCGTCCTTCAGAGGCTCTCCCATGACGGCGGCGACTTCGGCCTTCGTCATGCCGACATAGACGTCGCGGATCTTCTCGCGCTGATTCATCGCTTGAAAGAATCCGCATCCGGACAGCGAAAGAGCCGCCGCAAAAAGCGGAATGGAAAGAACCAGACTGCGGATGTGCTTCTGCAAATGTTTCATATTATACTATACAGGAGGGAAAGGTCTTTTTCAAGTCCGTCCGGCGGCGAGGACGTTTTTTTTCCTTTTAAGGCGGAAGAATTTGCGCAAGGCTCGTTCTTGAGCTTCATGAAAGCGGGCGTTTCTCTTGCTCGGCATGCCCCGGCAAGGAGAATGGAGAGGGGGATTCCAGACGAATCTCCGTTCCGTCAAAGGGCGAAAAAAAAGCGAGGAGGCTGGCATGGAGAGCCTGCCGAGGAAGAATCAGCGCCGCCCGATCCTCTTCCGTCAAGGCGTCGTCCAGAAAGCGTAGAAAGAGGGTGTCGTCCGGGCCGTACAGCTTGTCGCCGACGAGCGGAAACCCTATGGATTGGAGCGTTGCACGAATCTGATGAAGCCGCCCCGTCTTCGGACGGCAGAGAACCAGACTGAACGCGCCGTCGTCGCGGATCGGTTCGAATGCAGTCTCGCAGAATTCTCCGTCTCCGGGGTTCTTCGGCGTGAAGCGACGCTTCTTGCGCACAGGGCTGTTCGGATCGGATGAAAGAAAGCCGCGGCAAAGGACGGGTTCGGAAAAGACGCCGCGCACCATTGCGACATATCGCTTTTCGACGGAGCGGGAGATGAAAAGACGAGAAAGCGCCGCCGCCGCTTCCGGCGTCTTGGCAAATATGGAAATTCCAGATGTTTCGCGATCCAATCGGTTCACCGGGAAGAGCGTTCCGAAGCGTTCCTCCAAAAGCGAAAGCAGCGTGTTGCGAAAATAACAGCCGCCCGGATGCGTGGGCAGCGGTGCGGGCTTGTCCGCCGCCAGAAACGAATCGGAATCCAATAGAATGCGGTACGACGCATCGACATCCGGCTCGGCGATTCCCGCCGTATCGAAGCGGATGAGGTCGCCTGCATTCAGCCTGCGGGAAGGACGCGCCGGCCGCCCGTTGACGGAGATGCGGCCAGAGCGCACGAACTCCTGCCAGCCCGTGCGCGACTGGTACGTGAAGCGTTCGGAAAGATAGACATCGAGTCGGACTCCGGAAGAGACCGGCTCGACGACGGTTTCCACGCGACGCATGCGAGGACGTGATCAGCGCTTGAGTACGCCGCCCTGATCGGCGCTCGTGGCGTTCGCGGCATACCGTTTCAGCCAGGAGCTTTCCGTCTTCGGCTTCGGAGCCTTCCAGTTCTTGCGGCGCTTGGCAAGCTCTTCTTCGGAAACAAGCAGATTGAGCGTACGATTCGGAATGTCATATTCGATCATATCGCCGGGCTGAACGAGTCCGATGACGCCGCCGGCAGCCGCTTCCGGGCTGACGTGTCCGATGCATGCGCCGCGCGTTCCGCCGCTGAAGCGTCCGTCGGTGATCAGCGCGACGGATCCGCCAAGCCCCTGTCCCATCAGGTAGCTGGTCGGGGCGAGCATTTCCTGCATGCCGGGACCGCCCTTCGGCCCTTCATAACGAATCACGACGACATCGCCGGCCTTGACCTTGCCGCCGAGAATGCCGGCGCAGGCCTCTTCCTGACTTTCAAAGATGACCGCGGGGCCCTTGTGGCAAAGCATTTCCGGAAGAACGCCGGCCGCCTTCACGACCGCGCCGCGTTCAGCAAGGTTGCCGAAAAGCACGGCGAGTCCGCCGAAGGCGCTGTACGGATTGTCGAGCGTGCGAATGACCGTTCCGTCCGGGTCGGGCACGGACTTGAGGAGTTCGCCGATGGTCTTGCCGCTGACGGTGAGGGCGTTCGGATTGAGCGCGCCTTTGCGCTTTGCGCTTTCCTTGAGAATGGCAAGCACGCCGCCTGCGCGACGGACGTCCTCCATGTGATACTTGCTGCTCGGCGAAACCTTGCAGAGCGTGGGCGTTTCGCGAGCGATCTTGTCAATTCTGCGAAGGTCGAGCTTGACGCCTGCCTCGTAGGCGACCGCCGGAGTATGGAGCATCGTATTGCTGCTTCCGCCCATGGCCATGTCAAGCACGAGCGCGTTGTAGAATGCGTCGCGCGTGGCGATCTCGCGCGGCAGAGGACCGCCTTCCCGCGCCATTTCGACGATGCGGCGCGCGCTTTCACGCCAAAACTTACGGCGGCGCGCGCTTTCGGCGAGGAGCGTTCCGTTTCCGGGCAGAGCCATGCCGAGAGCCTCGCATAGACAGTTCATGCTGTTGGCTGTGAACATGCCGGAACAGGAGCCGCATCCCGGACAGGATCGCTTTTCAAGCTCTTCCAGTCCCTCGTCATCCAGCTTGCCTTCATGATGCGCGGCGACTCCTTCGAAGACCGTGATGAGGTCTGTGACGCGGCCGTCCGGCATGACGCCCGCAGCCATCGGTCCGCCGCTGGCGAAGATCGTCGGGATGTTGACGCGCATCGCGCCCATGAGCATGCCGGGAACGACCTTGTCGCAGTTCGGGATGCAGATCAGGGCGTCGAACGGATGCGCCGTCGCCATCGTTTCAAGACAGTCGGCGATAAGCTCGCGGCTGGGGAGAGAGAACTTCATTCCCGCATGCCCCATGGCGATGCCGTCGCATATGGCGATGGTGTTGAATTCGAACGGGACGCCTCCGCATCTGCGGATTTCATCGCAAATGATCTTGCCGACCTTGTTCAGATGAGCGTGTCCGGGGACGATCGCGGAGTAGGAGTTGCAGACGCCGATGAACGGCTTGTCGAAATCGTGCTTTTTCAGTCCGAGCGCGCGGAAAAGAGCCCGATGCGGAGCTCGCTCTTCGCCGCTTTTCATTTGATCGCTTCTCATGATCGCATATCCTTTCCATGACTTCGGATGGAAGACATCTTTCCGATCCGGTCCTTGCATTTCGCGTTTTTCTTGCTATAATATAAGCCGTACATTCGTTTTTTTCAATAAAGAACCAGAGAGTCTTTCCATGTTCCAATCCCTGACCGACAAGCTGCAGGACGCGCTCCGCAGGCTCCGCGGACAAACGACCATATCCGAATCGAATATCGCGGACGCCATGAACGACGTCCGGGAAGCGCTGCTGAGCGCGGACGTGAACTATGAAGTCGCTGAGGATTTCGTCAAGGAAGTCCGGAACGCATGCCTCGGCGAATCCGTCGTCCGGAGCGTCTCGCCCGGGCAGCAGGCGGTCAAGATCGTTCATGACAAGCTGGTCGAATTCATGGGCGAATCCGACGCCCCGCTCGCGGAGGGAGGAAAGCCGAACGTCGTGCTTATGGTCGGTCTCCATGGAAGCGGCAAGACGACGACGTCCGCAAAACTTGCGCGCTGGCTCAAGACGAAAGGGAAGAAAGTCCTGCTCGCTGCGGCGGACGTTTACCGTCCCGCCGCCATTGATCAGCTGGAAATTCTCGGACGCGAAATCGATGTCCCCGTCTTTTCCATGCGCGGCTCCTCGGACGTTCCGGGCATCGCGCTGCGCGCCTTGGAACGAGCGCGCGCCGAACAGGCGGACTATCTGATCATCGACACGGCAGGT